>JBDZWB010000050.1:0-8841 GCA_040255975.1 Nitrosopumilales archaeon | reverse complement strand
GCCCGGGCGGCGTCGACTATTTTCTTGGCCTCTTCGTTGGCCATGGCTATTACCTGCTGCTTTAGCTTTTCCACCTCTTCGTTGGAATGAGCCATCATGCGCTTTTTCATTTCGTCTGCCCTCGCATAGAGCCCGTCAATGTCACTTTCAAGCTCTGACAGCGCGCCTACAATAGTTTCAACTACAGAATGCGAGGTTGGTGGAGGAACTTCAGCGTGTGCGGTCTTTTCCTTTGCCAAGCCACATGAAATGAAAGTAGAGGGATATTAAAACTAAGTGCTACGTTGTAAGGCCAAGAATCGCCTGCGCGATGTCGCCCTTGCTCTCGGTAAGGGCCTGCACAGCCTTCTCTCTTGACACGCTTGCCTGCTGCATGACAAGGATGATGTCCTCCTCCTTGAACGACGGGACGTCGCGCTGTTTTTCCTCGATGTCGGTTGCGACTATCTGGAAGATGGTGCTGTCCTTGCCCTTCATCTCGATGACCTGTGGCTTGACGAGGTAGAGCTCCTTCTTGTCGGTCTTGATTATCACTTCCTCGACGTTGTCCATAGTAGTCATGTCGAGGCCCATCTTGTCCAGCATGCGCCTCATTTCGCGGTTGCCGCCACGCATCATATGATGCCGGTTACTCTGTTCTACCTTTTAATCCTTCTCGAATTTTGACCGCGACGCCTCTACTGTACTGTTTCATGAGCATAGAGGGGAGTATGGCAGTGCCTACTGCTATTGTTCTATTGCCATCGATAACTGCTACATCTGACCCTGCCTTTACATTTGAGCCGCACCAGTCAACGTGCCTGCAGAAAAGCGACCGGCCCTCAGTTACAAACGGCACCGCTTCCTGCACTGGCACGACGCAATTTTCCCTGAACTGCTTGCTGTTGTCAAGTAGGTGTTGGGCGCCAGCTATGGTTAGCGCGATTCCGCCGTCGGTCCTGAGTGTTCCCGCAAGCTTGCCGGCTATGCCAAAGTTCTTTATCCGGCCGGTGCGCCTTGAATATTCAAACTTCAACTCTGCCGGGAGGGCATCAGAGACGCCGGACCCAAAGAGGGCGTCCAGATGGCGGCACACCTTTTCCCGGGGATCGATAGGAAGCGGGTTCAAGCAGGATTTCGTATTCTACATGCCACATAAATATAATGACAGTTGTTGGCCTGATCTATATAGTCACGACTAGGCATATATAGAACAAAAAGAAACCCATGTTGAATGGAAAAACAGGATAGCGAGGGCGACGGCAACAGGAAAAGCCTGTCGTACGGTGAAGAAACGAGAAAATTGCAATACACCGGCGGTTCCTCCTATATCGTGTCTCTGCCAAAAAAATGGATCCAAGACCTTGGATTGAAGCAGGGAGACCACGTGGTCATACAGAGGCAGGGTAATTCTGTCCTACAGATAGCACCTGCCTCAAAGAGGGTGGCAAAGGAGCAAAAGGAAGCGACAATCGAAGTCGGCAAGGACAACAACCCGTATTTTATTGCGCGCAAGCTCATTGCGTTGTATTTTCTAGGCTTTAATGTCATCACCATAGTACCAAAGGAAGATAGGCTGCTGGTGGAGCAGAGGGAAGTCATCAAGAGCATCGTCAGGCGCGTGCTGATGGGCACTGAAATAATCGCCGACTCGGCAACCGGCATAACCCTGCAGGTGCTGATAAACCTGCTCGACCTGTCTGTCGACGCCGCGTTCAAGCGCATGCTCCTTATTGCAAAGTCGATGTACAGGGACACGCTTCTTGCGCTCAAGGAGAACAACGTCGAGCTTGCAGACGAAGTGGCAAAGTCAGACGACGAGGTCGACAGGTTCAGCTTTTACATCGTAAGGCAGCTAAAGATAGCGATCAAGAACGAGCACCTGCTCAAGGAGATAGGGCTTGAGGAACCGCGCAACTGCCTGGGTTACCGGCTGATTGCAAAATCGGTAGAGAGGGTTGCCGACCACGCGGTTGTCATCGCCAAGGACATCAGGGACAACCCGCACCCACTCAACAAAGAGATCGTGGAAAAGATATCAAACATGAGCTACTTTGCGCTAGAAGTGCTGGACGACGCATGCCTGTCGATGTTCAAGCGCGACTATGAAGCAGCCGACAGGGCGATAGAGAAGGCCCGCAAGATAGACGAGATGGAGAAGGCGATACTGCGAATGGTGTCCAAGCCCCGCGATGTCAACGAGCTGTACAGGATCAAGATGATAACTGAGAATATACGCAGGGTTGCCGAGTACGCAAGCGACATCGCGGAAATAGTGCTCAACATGACTGTGCAGCAGACCCTCAGAAAGGGCTAAATCCGCCTTCCTCATTTTTGAATTCCAATGTCCTACTGCGAGCTTTGCGGGCGCCCTGCAGCTGAAAAGAAAATGGTGGTGGTTGACGGCACGGTATTCAACGTCTGCGCCGCCTGCTCAAAGCACGGCAAGCCCTATGTGCCGGCGCAAGTGGCCAAGAAGAAAAAACCAGTCGCTGTGAAGCAGCAGAAAAAGATCGGGTTTGCAGACGAAACAGTGCTTGCCCCCGACTTTGCAAAGAGGATAAGAGAAGCCCGGATGAAGATGGGCCTGACCCAGGAGCAGCTCGGCATGAAGATGAGCGAGAAGGTGCAGCCGCTCAAAAAGATAGAGAGCGGAGCGCTCAAGCCAGACGAACTCTTGGCTAAAAAGCTCGAGCGCCACCTAGGGATCAAGCTTTACGTAAGTGCAAACAGCGATGATGAATAGATGGCAAGCTACAGAAAGGCCATCCTGATAACGTACCCTTTTGATCAGGCGATAAAAGAGGCCGCCGCCCTTGCGGACGCGGCAGGATATTCCATAGTAAAGACTGTGACCCAGCGCCAGATAGTAAAGTCAAGGTTTGGTATCGGCAGGGGGAAAGCGGAGGAGGTGAGGGACATGGTGCAAGAGCTCAAGCCCGACGTAATTGTATTTGACGAAGTGTTGAAGCCGACCCAGGTTTACAACCTAGCGAGCCTCTGCAAGGTAGAGATAATCGACAGGGAGCGGCTGATTCTAGAGATTTTCGAGCGCAGGGCTAGCACGACAGAGTCGCAGATCCAGATAAAGTTGGCCCAGCTGCGCTACGACATGGCAAGGGCGCGTGAAAAGGTTCGGCTGGCAAGGGTGGGCGAGCAGCCGGGTTTCTACGGCCTTGGCAAGTACGAGGCGGACGTATACCTGCTTGACATAAAAAAGAGGGCGGCGATGCTCAAGAAAAAGCTAGAGAAGGAGGAGACGAGGCGCCAGCTGCACAGGAACCAGCGGGCAAGGGCCGGCCTGCCTACGGTGTCGCTTGCAGGCTATACTTCTGCCGGCAAGACCACGCTCTTTAACATGCTCACCGGCGAGGCCAAGGCGACTGACAAGAATGTCTTTACCACTCTATCGACCTTTACGCGGGCAATCGACCTTAGTGGTGACAAGGTGCTGCTGAGCGACACTGTTGGCTTTATCAGCAAGCTACCGGCATACATGATCGACGCGTTCAAGTCTACACTGGAAGAGCTTGCCTATGCAAGCCTAGTTCTGCTGGTGCTAGACGTCAGCGAGCCGGCAGAAGAGATGGTACGCAAGTACAAGAGTTCGCTTGAAGTGATAAACGAGTTTGAAGTGCCAGACACAAGAATAGTCCATGTGCTCAACAAAGTCGACCTGACTTCCCCGGAGGACGCGTTTGACAAGGCTGGACGTCTGGGCATACTTGACACAAGGCGCGTGATTCCGGTTTCCGCAAAAACCGGCTACAACATCAGGCAGCTGAAGAACCTTGTTAGATCAATGCTTTTTGAAACCGGTAGAGAAGTTTCTGAAGAGGTGGAAAAAGCGTGAAGATATCCGTCCTGAGGATCGGCCACCGGCTTGTCCGCGACGACAGGGTGACTACGCATGCCGCGCTAGTTTCAAGGGCATTTGGAGCTGACAGGATATACATGACTGGCATTGACGAATCGGTCAGCAACACGGTCGCAAGCGTATCCAAAAGATGGGGAGGCGAGTTCAAGGTGGAAGTAATTGAGGACTGGAAGGCTCTTGCAAGAGCATGGAAAAAGGATGGGGGCAAGGTTGCTCATCTGACGATGTACGGCATCAACATCGACGACGCAGTGGGCAAGCTGCGGAAAGAGAGCAGGCTGCTTGTCATCATAGGTGCAGAGAAGGTGCCAAGGGAAGCATACGACATCGCCGACTACAACATCGCAATCGGCAACCAGCCGCATTCTGAAATCGCTGCGCTTGCAATCTTTCTTGACAGGATGTTTGGCGGCAAGCAATTGAAAAAGGAGCATGCCGGCGGCAAGTTGAAAATAGTCCCGGCTGAAAAGGGCAAGAACGTTCAGGAAAGCAGGTAATCTTTTTAATCGCGTCCAAGCTGCCTGCAAGACAGTGATGACACTAACCTGCGCCGATCGCCCATTCAGCGAGATGAGGAAATGCACCTCGACTGAGACACACCACTAGTGTGTCTTTAGGTGCACATCACTGCTTCATAAGAGCCGCTACCGCCTTTGCGGCCTCGGACTTTGCAAAGAGCAGCTTGACCTTGTCGTCCTTGCGCTTTTTCTCCGGGTTTATCTCTAAGATGTTCAGGTGTCCGTTCACCAGAAACTCGACGTGGAGCGCCTTCCTTGCCATGCTTGCATTCCTGATGCCGAACCTCTTGCCGACAAGGCTGTCCTCGCTTGAAGGGTCGATTGACGAGAGACGGACGACAGCGCCCACAAAGAGGTCGAGCAGTTCGAACATCGGGTCGGGCTTGTCCTCCTTTTCCTTTGGCACCCCCCACCGTACCTTGGTCTTTGTCGCGGACGCAAGGCTGTCGAACCTCTTTACGAAATCGCCAAAGACAGACTCCATTGTTACGTCAATTACGTGGTCCTTTGAGCGGACAAACTGGGACGTCACCTTCTGGTCCGTAAACTCCATGCCGTGGTACTTGGCATACAGCAGCGGCTGGCCGTACTTTACGACATAGGCTTCGCAGCCGTCTATCTGGGAGACGAGGTGCAGAAAATAGTTGGCGGAAGCCGGGTTCTTGACGGCTGCGTTCATTTTAGATATTATCATGAGCTTGAGGAGATCCCTGACAAAGTCGTCTGCATAGCGCGGGTGCTCCTCAAAGTCGTACCTGACCTCCTCCACTACCAAGCTAGCTTTGCTAACCGGGCATGAGCATTTAATGATTTACAATGCAATCGTGTGCACGGCGTGATATGTGTGATAGTGCTTGCAGCGTCTAGGTCCTGTTCATCGATGCACAATTTCACGCTCAAAAAGTTGTGCGTTTTTCAAATACAGAAACGGCAGGATGGGCTATTTGAAATGACCTCTGATACGCACTTCCAGTCAGGCAGGAGGGGGGGTCGCGTTTCCAGTGGTTCCAGTCCAGAAGCGGAGATAGTTCTTTTATACCAGTCCTAATCTTTGGCTGGCTTGTATACTAGGGGCTTGAGCTATCAAGACCACAGATTAGCTGAGAATATTAAACGTCTTGCCAAAAACCGGCTAATTGACCGAGAGGTTTGCATTCGCGCCTGATAGTGCCGACAGCAACGTTTCGCGCTTTATGAAAAAGCATGGCACATCTAGCTGGCGCCAGCTGGTGGAGAAGGCCAACAGCGACATTGGCTGGTACTGGAATGCAGTCAACGATGACCTTGGAATCGAGTGGTTCCAAACGTATGACAGGGTTTTTGATTCTTCTGCCGGCATCCCGTGGACAAGGTGGTTCATAAATGGCAGGTGCAATATCGTCGCAAACGCAATCGACAAGCACGCGAAAAGCCGGCCAGACAAGGTGGCGTACATTTTTGCAGACGAGCGCGGATCAAAAAAGGTCACCTACCGCGAGCTTGACGAGCAGGTGAGCAGGCTTGCCGGCGCGCTGGAGAAGGCCGGCATCAAAAAGGGTGACGTTGTAGCGATCTATCTGCCAATGATCCCTGAGGCATTCTATGCCATCTTTGCATGCTCCAAGATAGGGGCTGTTCACACTACGATATTTTCCGGATTTTCGGCTCAGGCGCTACACTCACGGCTCGTTGATTCAAAGGCCAAGATGCTGATCACCACAGACACGGTGACCAGGAGGGGCAAGGAGATCCAGCTGTCAAGCCAGTGGCAAAAGGCGCTGCAGGGCACGGGCGTGCAGCGGGTGGTCAACGTAGGCCGCGACTATGACACCTTTGTCAAGGATGTGCCGAAAGCGCAAACAAAGCCTATGGATTCAGAAGACCCGCTGTTCATACTCTACACTTCAGGCACCACCGGCGAGCCAAAGGGCACGCTCCAAGTACACGGCGGCTTTACGGTTGTGGCGGCGCAGCAGGCCGCCTACCTCATTGACATGAAGCCTGACGACGTGCTGTTCTGGTACGCGGACATTGGCTGGATAACGGGGCAGGTGTGGGTGGTCTATGGCAGCCCTATAATTGGCGCCACTGCGCTGGTGTATGACGACGCGCTTGACTATCCTACGCCCGATTCGTGGTGCAGGCTGATTGAAGAGCACAAGGTGACAATCTTTGGGGCCGCCCCTACCGCGATCAGGATGTTCATGAAAAACAACGTGCAGGCGGAGAAGCACGACTTTTCGTCCCTGCGGATGCTGGCTGCCACCGGCGAGCCCATCAACGCAGAGGCGTGGCAGTGGTATTTTGAAAACGTGGGCAAAAAAAGGTGTCCAGTTATCAACCTGTCCGGCGGCACCGAGATAGGCGGGGCGATACTGAGCGCGCTGCCGGTCATGCCGCTAAAGCCCTGCACTGTTGGCTGCCAGATACCGGGCTTTGACGCGGATGTCTTTGACGATTCTGGTAAGAGGGTGAGCGAAGGGTACCTTGTTATCAAAAAGCCGTGGCCTTCGATGACCCGCGGGCTATTGAACAACCCTGATAGGTTCATCGACACCTACTGGTCAAAGTACAAGAATGTCTGGTACCATGGCGACATCGTGTTTGTCGACTCTGATGGGTTGTGGTACATGCGCGGCCGCGCCGACGACGTGATAAAGGTGGCTGGCCACAGGATAGGGACTGCGGAGGTTGAGGCGGCGGCCGCTTCGCATCCGGCGGTAGCAGAGGCTGTGGCAGTCGGCAGACCGGACGAGTTGAAAGGCGAGGCCATAGTAGTTTGTATCGTGGTAAAGGACGGTCGCAAGACCGACGGCCTGAAGGAAGAAATCGTGAAAAGGGTGGAAGAGTTGATAGGCAGGTTCGCCCGGCCGGAAGAAGTAAGGATTGTGGCCGAGCTTCCAAAGACAAGGACTGGCAAGCTGGTGCGACGGCTCGTGCGCGCTAAAGTTGCCGGCAAAAATGTTGCGGCACAGGATCTGTCTACAGTGGAGAATCCTTGGTCGCTTGATGGAATTTAGCGCTCCAGAATCTGCACATAAAATAATCGAAGCCATGAAGATTCATTACAACTATTGCCAAGAGCACTCGCAACTTGGCAAGACACCGCGGAAGCTGCAGGCATCTACCTAGACCTCCCATAGAATAAAGTTGAATCTCCAAAATGCGTTTAGCTGTAAGTAATAAGAACTTACCAAGCTAATCTTATTAGGCAAACTGAGCACACATGACCAAAAAGACCGATACATGAATGGTTTGTTGTTTGGAATTATTGTCGCTTCAGTCTCTGGCATAGCTGCATTCTTGATTCTTTTCATGCTCTTTCCGCCAATCACATTCTTTCCCTCTACCGTTCCATTGAACGAGGAAGAGCCATCAGTTACCCTATCTATAACAAAGATAGTAGATACTGATGCGAAATTGATTCCTGCTGAAATTGTAAAAAAGAACCCTGAGCTTGATTCAGCCATTCGGCATATCGAGATTCTGCATATTGGCGATCTCATGTGTGGATGGCGTGCAACACACAGTCCCACAGCCATTATTTCATGCAAGCCTTCTGTTTATAACGCTAACATCATTCCCAGCTCGGCAGAAGCTATCGTTCTAGACATTCTGAGGGCACAGGATGCTTCTCCCATAGACAACATGCGGAGCTTGGAATATCAATTTCGCTTCGCTGTTGAGGATAGAGGCTCGTATGCTGTCACAATTTCCTTTAGCAAACCACATCAATAGATAGCTATCAGTCGAATTGCAACACCTAGCTGCCGTCAGTCGATTTCCCACCAGAACTCAGCTGATAGTTCTGGTAACTCTAAGGGGGATTTTTGGGCGTGGTAACTGAGGGGGGGATGCGCATCTCCTTTTGATTGAAATTTCTGTACAAAGAATTTCTTCATTTCTTCTGCTTCTGCATTGAGCATATCGGCTATCTCATCAAGATACCTCTCATCAGCATCCAATAATGTCATTTTTGATGCAGGTTTAAACTTCCGCATATACTCAATATTCGGAAGAGCATCATTATGGATAATACAATTTCTCCTGCAAATGCTTTCTATCAGTTTGTTCCAATTGGGTCTGGTGCTCAGATCGAGACCAACTCTATTTTTTAGATATTTATTTATCGCTTCGATGCTCCCGTGTAAGACACCATCAACTTCTTTGTTTATCATTGCAGCTCTCAATGATTCAATGGTTCTATGTTCTAGGATTTCTGCATACTCTAGCGTATTTTGCGATGGATGTAGAGTCTCTGGTTTGTAGGTGAATATGATTTTTAAGTATACTGCTATCAAATCTTCAAACTTCGATATTAGATATGATAGTGCCATGTTTCTGAGCGTAGAAACGTACATGTTTGATTGTGTTTCTCCACCTTGGAGAGCATCCAATAATATCTTACGAATTTTTTCGGATGGCATGTCAAATTGCGTGGCACTTTTTTCACCTGCTAGCATTTTTTCCATATCTTCAACTGCGTTC
>JBDZWB010000049.1:0-8854 GCA_040255975.1 Nitrosopumilales archaeon | reverse complement strand
TGGGTAAGCCGGTCATAGCGGCAGGGTGCGACCCGGTCCCATTCCGAACCCGGAAGTCAAACCTGCCGTCGCTGCTGTGTTACTGATGTGCGTGAGCCGTCGGGAAGCAGCAGTGCTGGCATCTTACTTTTCCACATGTTCTCCAAGGTGTATCGTCTTGACGAGTCTTCTCACATTGTGCGCTATCCTATCTATCGTCTTGAATGCCGACGCAAGCCCGGCAGGCTCCCATGCGCGAGTCTCTATTATGCAGCAATAATTGGCCGCCTTGACCGTAATCCGCTTCACCTCCTCCTTCATGATGTTGCGTGCAAACTCTTCCGACAGGACGGTGTCCTTTGCAAACATGTTTGCGATCACGCCGCCGCTCCATCCCATGCTGGTCACCTTGCCATTGTGCAGCTGAAAATAAGGAGACGCATCAAGCAGATTGTGCGCGTTGTCGTCGGTTTCATAGATAAAGTCGTTTTCCACAAGGCAATAGACGTTGTAGAACGGCCCCATGCGCATCACATCCTCTATCCCGACAAAGTCAACATTGCCGCTTGCTATCCGGAGAAAGCCATCCCTGTTTGAAAGCCATCGCTCAAAATATGGCCGCTTCATCGGGTGCACGTCCAGTTCCATGCTGCCAGCCCTGCAGCTGAACCCCTGCTCTTCTAGGGCGTCAATGAGCGAGCCGAGCTGGAACACGGGCATGTTGCATCACGTCGGCTGCTTTTCGTCCTCCATTAGGAGCTTAACTAAGGTCCTTACGCCAAAGCCGGTCGCTCCTTTTGGATTGTAGCTCTTCTCGTGCGTCCCATCCTGCGTCCAAGCTGTGCCGGCGATATCGATGTGAACCCATGGCGCGCCGTTGGTGAAATTTGAAAGAAACGCAGCGGCTGTTATCACACCGCCCGGCCTGCCCCCAATGTTCTTGATGTCTGCATATGCGCTCTTGATCTGATCGTGGAATTCATCATAGAGTGGGAGCTCCCACATCTTTTCGCCGGTCTTTTCTGCAAGCTTGCGCAGCCTGTCGGTCAGCTGCTTGTTCGTTCCGACCAGCGCAGCAACGTTAGAGCCAAGCGCGATTATGGCCGCGCCGGTAAGGGTCGCAAGATCGATTACCGCCTTGGGGCTGTAAGTTGCTATGCCATAGGCAAGCGCGTCTGCAAGTATCATGCGCCCCTCTGCGTCGGTGTTGAGAACCTCAACTGTCTTGCCATTGTACATCCTGATAATGTCGCCAGGTCTGTACGAAGTAGAGGATGGCATGTTTTCCACAGATGGGACGATGCCAACTACGTTGACTGCGAGTTTCATCGATGCTACCGCCCTCATCACCGCAAGGACCGTACAGCCGCCGCACTTGTCAAACTTCATTTCGTCCATCTTTTCCCCCGGTTTTATCGAAATGCCGCCGGTATCAAATGTCACTGCCTTGCCTACGAGCAGGTACGGCTTTTGTTGCGGATCCGCGTTGCCAGTATATTCCAGGATTATCAGTTTTGGAGGGTTGTTGCTCCCCTTGCCAACTGCCACGATCCCGCCCATCCCCATGTTCTCTAGCTCGTAGCGGTCAATGACTCGTGCCTTCATGCCGTATTCCTGCGCAAGGGATAGTGCGGTGCCTGCAAGTTGGGCTGGCGCGCAGTCATTTGGCGGCAGGTTGCCGGTGTCCCGGGCGAAATTGACCGCTTCGACCACGAGAGCTGCCTTGTCCGCTATGGACTGGAATTTTGGTGAGTCCGAGTTTATCAGTATCGAGACTTCCTCTATCTTTGTTGCAGGCTCTTTTGCCTCCTTGTACTTGTCAAAAGAATAGAGCGCAAGCGTAATACCCTCTGTCATGGCCTCCACAAGTCCCTCATCAAGATTTGAGAACTGCAGGATCGAAAACTCTTTTGCCCCAAGCTCTTTCGCCTTCTGGGCAGCCTTTCCAGCGCAAATGCGCGCGCTTTCATCTGTGAATTTCTCCTTCTTGCCCAGACCAAGCAGCATTAGCTTTTTCATTGGACCCTTGCCCAGCGTGTAGACAAGGATCGACGAGCCGAATGCGCCCCGGAACTCTTTGTTGTCAAGTGTCTCCTTGATAGAGGCAAAGACCGCAGGATCAAGCTCCTTTGACTGTGAAAAGTCCTGCTCGCCTTCAAATACGCCGATCACCAGGAGCGAAGTCTGCTTCTGGTCTATCTTGGCCTTTTCGACTTTGACCTGCACCATATTATGACGTAAAGCAAAACGGGCAACTTTATTTTAAACTATTCAAAAGGGAACTTGGCGCCATGACTGAGCATCTTGGCTAGCCTCCTGAACACGTTTGTAGGAGTGTAGCATGACATCGAAGTGCCGCTGTACTCGCATGCTTCGCTGATTACGCTAGCCTTTCCGCCTCGGAACATGCCGACAATAACTTCGCGTGCGACCGGCAGGAGCCCGGAGCGTGCGCCATACGCGCCAGTCTTGTTAACCAGCCAGAACATTTTTGTCGCGTCATAGCCTGGAGGAAAGATCATTTCTTTTGCATCCTTTGCCTCCTGTGAATAATAGTGCCCTGCGACCCTTATCCATCCCCGAGAAAGCGTGCTGGCCACCTTGGCAAACCTGGCGCACGAATAGCATTTGTCGTCGTAAATCAAAAGTGGCCGCTGGAACATCGACGATAGCGACACATGTAACTATGCTACTGTCGTTCTTTTAAAGCTTGGCGGAGCTATCTTTTTATTTTCCTGCATTGAGTTTTTTCTTGTATTGGGCTTTAACATGCGTTATCTCGACCTGAAAAGAAGGATCAGAGACGTGCGCATGTTTGCGATACAGGGCATCGCGGAAGCTGGCTCTGGCCACCCTGGCGCTTCATTTTCTGCAGCAGAGATAATGGGGACCCTATATTTCCGCAAGATGAAGCACAATCCTTCAAAACCGGACTGGGAGGAGCGCGACTATTTCATCAATTCAAAGGCACACTCTGCTCCCGGCTTTTATTCGACTCTTGCAGTTGCGGGCTATTTTCCGCCTGAAGAGATCAAGACTCTCAGGCAGCTAGGGTCGCGCCTTCAGGGGCACCCCGTAAGGTATTCCGATCACCAAAAGGATCACAGCGTTCCGGGTGTAGAATACTCGGGCGGATCTGAAGGCATCGGGCTTTCGGTCGGCATCGGCATTGCGCTTGCAAACAGGCTGGACGGCAAGAAGAACAAGGTGTTTGTCATGATAGGTGACGGCGAATCAAACGAAGGCCAGATCTGGGAGGCTTCGATGGCCGCCGGCAAATTCAAGCTGGACAACCTAGTCGCCATACTTGACAGAAACCACATTCAACAGGACGGCTTTACAGAGGACATCATGCCTTTGGATCCCACAAAGGACAAGTGGGCAGCATTCAACTGGCAGGTCTTTGAAGTCGATGGTCACAGGGTTGAGCAGATTGTAGATGCGCTCAACAAGGCAGCGCGTGTGCACGACAAGCCAGTCATGATAGTTGCAAACACTGTCAAAGGCAACGGCATACGCCACATGGCAAACAACCCACAGTGGCACGGCAAGGCCCCTCCAAAGAGGCAAACAGAAGTGCTGCTTGAAGAGCTTGACAGCGAGTGCCTTATCGCTCCATCCATAATAGCCGGCGAGCGCGAAAACTATGAAGACAAGATAAGGAAGGTCGAGAGGGAAGGGGTCGACATGATCCACCTTGACGTGATGGATGGCAGATTCGTTCCAAATACCACATTCTTTGCTGACACGATCAAGAAATTAAGAACGTCCACCAGCCTGCCGTTTGACGCGCACTTGATGATCGAAAAGCCACTTGCGCAGATTCAGGATTACATAGACGCAAGATGCGATGTAATTACCGTGCACGCTGAAGCCTGCACTGAAAACGAGTTCCGAGAAATACAAGAGCGTCTGATTGACGCAGGCATCAGTCCGGGAATTGCGATAAACCCCGGAACCCCGGTGCCAAAATGGCTCTATGGATGCCTGCACGATCTTGACGTCATCATCGTGATGTCTGTAAACCCGGGATTTGCAGGCCAGAAGTTCATACCCGAAGTGCTGCCCAAAATGGTTGCGGTCAACAAGGAGCTAAGGGAGCATGGCTTTAAGGGATACATAGAAGCTGACGGCGGCATCGACGCGATAACCCTCCAGCAGGCATACGATGCCGGGGCAAGGATTTTTGTGGCCGGCGCCGCGGTTTACGGCGGCGGAGACATACACGGGGCAGTAATACAGCTGAGGCACAAGGCGGCGGTAGCGCTTGAAAAGAAGCTTCTCAACCACGCGACCCAACTCAACATTAGGCCTGACTGGATGAAAGCCCGTAAACATATATTGATTCCATACGCAAATGAGCTTGGGATAGAGGAAGAGCTCCATGCTATTAAGTAGCGAGAAAAAGACCGCGGACATGAGAGGCGCTTACGGCGACACCCTCGTGGAGCTTGGCAGGGACGATCCTAGGATCGTCTGCGTCGGCGGCGACACGACCGACTCTCTCAAGACCAAAAAGTTTGGCGACAAGTATCCCGAGCGGATGTTCAACGTCGGAATTGCAGAAGCCAACCTAGTGTCTGTTGCAGCTGGCCTCTCGATAGCCGGCAAGATTGCGTTTGCAAGTACATATGCTGCATTCATTCCTGGCAGGTGTGTTGACCAGATAAGAAACGCAATCTGCTATCCCAAACTCAACGTCAAGCTAGTTGTATCTCATGGCGGCCTCACGGTTGGACCAGACGGCGCCTCTCACCAGCAGATAGAAGACATTGCCAGCATGAGGGCGATCCCAAACATGAGGGTATTAGTGCCTGCAGACGCAGTGGCGGTCAAGCACCTCATAAAGATCATTGCACAAGCCCCCGGGCCGTTCTACATGCGCCTTGCAAGACCCTCAAGCGAAGTGATATACGCAGATCAAGCCGAAGCGTTTGAGGTAGGAAGGGGCAACGTTCTTGAGGATGGCGCTGACGCAACGATAATCGCGTGCGGCCTGATGGTCGGAAGGGCGCTTGAGGCGGCTAGGGAGCTCAAGAGACAGGGCGTCTCATGCAGGGCGGTCGACATGTTTTCGATAAAGCCTATTGACAGAAACCTGGTGGCAAAGTGCGCAAAGGAAACCGGTGCAATAGCCACGGCAGAGGAACACAACATCATAGGCGGCCTCGGCGGTGCTGTATCTGAAGCGGCCGCAGAGACTTATCCTGTGCCGATAAAGCGCGTAGGCGTTGGCGACAGGTTCGGCGAGTCTGCCCGCGACGAAGAAATAGATACCCTGCTTGAGCAGTACGGTCTGACCGCAACAGAAATAGCAAAGGCGGTACTTGAAGCAAGGAGTAGGAGCAGGAAATGAAGATCTTCCTCGATACCGCCAATATTGATTCGATCAAGAAGTACAACGACATGGGTCTTGTAGACGGCATAACAACCAACCCGACCCTGCTTTCAAAGGAGAAAGGGAACCCTGCAGAGATCATGCGCCAGATCGTGAAAATAGTCAAGGGACCGGTGAGCCTTGAGGTCGTTGGCACCACTATGGATGAAATGATGGAAGAGGCGCACAGACTCAAGAAGTATGGGCAGAACGTAGTTGTCAAAATACCCATGATACCCGATGGGCTAAAGGCAGTCAAGAAGCTGAAAGAGGAAGGCATTCAGACAAACGTCACTTTGATATTTTCCGCAAACCAGGCGATCCTTGCTGCAAAGGCAGGCGCTGCGTATGTCAGCCCGTTCATCGGCAGATTGGACGACGCAGGGCAGGAAGGCATGACGGTAATAAGGGAGATTGTGGAGATTTTCAAGAACTACAAGTTTGACACGAATGTTCTTGTTGCAAGCGTAAGGCACCCGCTGCACGTGATAGAAGCCGGCAAGATAGGCGCACATGTAGTCACATTGCCGCCAGACATCCTTGGCAAGATGCTCACCCACCCGTTGACCGACAAGGGCCTGTCGGCTTTCTTGAGCGACTGGGAAAAAGTCAAGAAGGAAAATCCCAATCTCACGATCTGAGCAACTTGATAACTTTTTTGGGAATGTCCTGCAAGCGGCTGACAGAAATCGCCTTTTCATAGTTCAGATATTTCAGGTTGTGGCCGATGCCGACAGAGTCGTTGACGTTCCGGCCGACCCCTATAGCAACCATGTGAATACCCATCTTGCGGTAGGAAAGAACCATCGCCCTAACGGCGTCAAAGTCGGACGGTTCGCCGTCAGTCAGCGTGACAAGTATGTCAGGCTTGAATGACTTGAGCACAGGTTCCAGCAGTCCATAGACCTCTGCTAACGGAGTGCCTCCGCTTGCCCTTATCTGCGCAAGCCGCCGGGCGCTTATGACGGACCACTTTATGTTTGGCGGCTTGATCACCCAGCATTTTACCTGCTGCTTTTCAGTGCTGAACGCATATACCGCGAACTTGATCCCAAGGTAGTGCAGCGCTTCGCAGAGCGCGGTCGTTGCCTGCTTGTATTCCAGCTCAACGTCTGCAATGCTGCTGGAATGGTCAAGCAATATCGCTACTTTTGTCTTGATCGACAGCTTGAAATCCGTAAGAAAAGTCTTTGGCAGCGCCTCGACATAGCTTTCCGTGTCAAACTCGTCTCCGGACTCGTCGTGCCGCTCAACCCACCCGGTCTTCCATTCTCGGAACGCCGCCTTGACCTTCTGTATCAGGTCGACGTCATAGATCTGGGTCTCGTCCACGTCCATCTTGTCCGGCACGCTCAGTCCGAAATCTTCAAGTGATTCGTAGCCCTTGTTCTCTGTCTTTTTGCTCTCCTTTACCAGCGTCTCAAATTCGTGCAGCACGTCGTGGCCTTCGTAGATCTCCTTGGTTTTTTCCTCCATGTTTTCCTTTTTGTGCCGCATTTTTACGACCTTTTCCATCTGTTTGAGCAGGTCGGTCTGGTTGAGCGATGCTCCCACCCTTGTCCTGGGCGCAAGGATCGGGATCGAAACCAGCGGATCAAGCTCGAGCATCTTGATCAATGTTGGAATGTGCTGTTCCACCCATTCGGTGCCATAGTTGTTGTCGATTGCCTCCTTTACCACCTCGTTGGCATAGTCAGTTGCCTTCTTTACCTTGTCAAGCTCGCCACCGAAAAGCTCGCCCTTTAGGTAGCTGGTCAGGAAATACTGCGAAAATGCTTCGGCTATCTTGTAGCGGCCGTAAATCGAGTTCAACAACTGCCGCGACATCCATGAGATACCTTCGTTAAAAATGAGCTCGCTCTCCATCCCTTCCCACTCGCGCAGGCCAAGGACCTCGCTCCTTTTCGTTTCAAGCGTGTTAAGCAGAAAGCCAAACGCGTGTTCGTAGCTGAGCACCTTTGTAGAATGCTTGATCCTCATCGACTCGTACCAGAGGCCGACGCGCCACTGCCGGTATTTCTGAAAGTCTGTGCCCGGATAGTAGTTCAGCAGCGGCAGTATCAGCTGGTTCTTGTCGGGCTTGGCAGTCGGTATCTTGTCGGGCACAAGGATTATGACTATTTTGTCGTTGCCAGACCAGCGCCGGGCGAGAAAAGTCGCGATGTCAAGCAGAACATCGTTTCGCATTATGGAAGTGGCGATCTTTGCCATCACTTGTCGCCAAAGATCGACGTTATCATGTCCATCACTTTCTGGTACTCGACTTGCCCCCATTGGTCGTATGCGTTGGCATAGACTACTTCTGCAGCGCGCCGACCAGAAAGCCCGGAGTTGAGCATTTTGGCAAATGCAATGGTTTCACGCAGCGACGGGCTGTAGTATAGTTCTTCAACTGCAGCGGCCTCGCGAAGGTTTTTTGCGAGCTGTATTGCGTGTTTTACGTCTTTGACCTTTGACTCGTCTATTGTCACGTGGCGCCGAACAATTTCAAGCTCTACATCTTCCGGCGGGTATTCAAGCCTCATCCTCACCGGAAACCTGCTCAGCAGCTGAGGTGGGAGCTCTTTTGTGCCGACGTGTGATAACGGGTTTATAGTTGCGATTACGAACCAGTCGTCGGTCGCCTTTACGACCTGGCCTTCCGCTTCTTTTAGCACAAGCTGGCGCCTGTCGTCAAGCGCCTCGTCGAGCCTTAGCAGGACGTCGGCCTCGGCGGCGTTCAGCTCATCAAGGTACAGGATTGTTCCGCTACGCATAGATTTTACAAGTACGCCTTCGACAAAATTAATCTCTCCCTTGTCAAGGGTTCTAGAGCCGACAAGGTGTGACTCCCTTGTACGGAGGGAAAAGTTCACCGAATCCAGCCCTTTCTTCATCTGCGAAGCAAACTTGCGCACAAGTGTGGTCTTGCCTGTGCCCTTTGGGCCGATGATTAGTACAAAGAGTCCCGAGCGGTGCGCCTTCTCCAGTATGTCAATTGCGTTGTTCCAGTCAAGGTAGATAATCTCTTCCGGACTGACTTCTTTGGTTGCCGGTGACTCCATCTACTCTTATAGCAACTGACACCGTATTTGAGCGTTAAGATGCGGTGTGCGGGATTGGAACGAACCCCGCATACGCCGCCTCTCTCCCTCCACTATTGGGCGACTTCCTGCGTTTCTTCACGTGGTTCTTCGGTGGGTATCTGTATGAAAGGAGTGCCTCCTTCGCCTACGACCAGTGGAAGCCTTCCATCCCATTGCTGAGTCTTGAGCCACTCCAGATAGTGTGGGTTGTTTCTTAGCTGCTCGTCGATAATCCTTATGGCTTCGGCTTCTCCCTGCGCTTCAAGGATGTTTGCCTGCCTCAGGCCCTCTGCGCGAGCGATGTTTGCCTGCTGTTCTCCAATGGCTCTTGCTTCTGCCTGCTGAGCTTCTATTTCGATCCTGCGAAGCTCGTTACTTGCCTGAAGCGCCCTCTGCTCTGCTTCAACCTTGGCCTCGACAGCCCTTGTGAACT
>JBDZWB010000048.1:6915-8966 GCA_040255975.1 Nitrosopumilales archaeon | reverse complement strand
GCTCTTCCTCGCGCCTGCGCTTTTCATTCTCTTCCTTCTTGTGATCCTCGTCGGTCTTTTTCCTGCCAAACAGCCCAAACCTTCCCTTCTTCTCCTTCGGCTCTTCGGGCTTGGCCGACGGCGCAGGTTCCACAGGTTTTGGCTGTGGTGGTGGAGGCGTGGAGACTATCTTTGATACAGGTTTTGGTTCCTCGCGCATGATCGGCTCTGCAATTGGCTTTTCTTCAACGGGCTCAACCTTGGGAGCCACAATGGATGGGGGCTGCTGCTCGACATGTTCTGGTATGGGAGCAGGCTCCTCTTCCTCCTTTTCTTCGGCTTTTGGCAATTCTTCAGGAACTTTTTCAACCGGCTCTGGGAGAGGCATCGACATCAGGTTCTCGACGCTCACCTCGCCGACGCTTCCAAACAAAGATTCGATGAATTTGTCAGGGTCAAATGGAATAATGTCGTCATAGCCCTGCCCGACCCCGACATAAATTATCGGCTTTGATGTAATGTGCGCAATCGACATTGCAGCTCCGCCCTTTGCGTCTGCGTCTATTTTCGTCAATATTGCTCCATCAAAAGTTGTGTACTGGAAGAACTCCCGTGCCTGATTTATGGTATCGTTGCCGGCAAGCGAATCTCCGACAAAGAGCTTTACATCTGGCTTAACCACTCTCACGATCTTGCCCATCTCGTCCATCAGGTTCTTGGACGTCTGCATCCTGCCGGCCGTGTCCATCAGGACCACGTCGATATAGTTCTTTTTTGCGTGCTCGTACGCGTCGCGGCCCACAGACGACGGATCTGCGCCATAGCGCTGCTTGACTATTTTTAGCGAGAGTCTATTTGTATGCTGCTCCAACTGCTCTATCGCTCCGGCTCTGTGAGTGTCGCCTGCAGCCACTACCACAGATAACCCAGCCTTGCGCAGGAGGTTTGCAACCTTGGCGACCGTAGTAGTCTTGCCGGTGCCATTGATGCCTAGAAACACTATGACAAAAGGTCCTGCCTTGCTCTCCTTTTTTGTCTTTATCTTTTCGATCAGATCGAGCTTGCCTGCTCGTGCAAATATTTCTGCGACTGCCGCTTGCAGTTTTGACTGTACGATCTGCGTCGCGTCTTGGGTTTTTTCTAGCTTCAGTCCAAGCAGTTCATTCTTCAGCTTTGTCGAAAGGTCGTCAACAACTTCCTGCGCTACGTCGCTTTCCAAAAGAGCGATCTGTAGGTCAAGCAGTGCGTCATCGAGGACTTTGTCTGTGAGCTCCCTCTGACCGATGCCTTTTGCCGCGCTGGAAAAAGCCTTTTTCAGCTTGTCAAACATGGTTTTTCAGCCAAGCTAGCCTTGCTGCGCAGCACGTATCATCTGGTTGATCTGGGACTGCAGCTGATCCATGCGCATTGCTATTTCCTGCCTCTGCATTTCAAGCTGCCTAGCTGCGACTTCGTATTCCTTTATTCTTGCTTCAACATAATTGAGGGCGTCCTCCCTACTCTTTTCGACTGCAACGCCCGCCCCGAGGTTGACAAGCAGCTTCTTTATCGGCGGCACTACTGTCTTGACATATACTCCGATCCCCATGGGCATCAGCGACTCCACTTCCGACTCGGAGCTGATGTTCTGGATTGTAGTTGAAGCCAGCCGAGCTTCCTCCATCAGCCTTGTTACTGTCACCTGCCGAGTCATGATGTCGTTCATGTATGCCTCAAGGACCCTCGATTGCTGGACCATATCGTTGATCCTCTGCTCCATCGCAGCCAATTCCTGCTGCTTGGACGGATCGCTGGCGGAACTCATATCAAACCCCACTGCGTCTGTTCGATTTTTAAAGCTTTAGATTGTGCCAAGACCTAGCGAATTGATAAATACATGGCAGCCTGCAATTATGTTCGAAATGCCACGACCAATTCATTTTGATCTGACTGCTGACAATCCTGAGCGCGCCGTCAAGTTCTACCAAAGCGTTTTCGGCTGGAAATTCGAAAAGTGGGACGGCCCGATGGAATACTGGATGGTAACCACCGGAGACGACAAAGAGCCGGGGATAAACGGTGGCCTTTCCAAA
>JBDZWB010000048.1:0-6905 GCA_040255975.1 Nitrosopumilales archaeon | reverse complement strand
ATGAACACGATAGGCGTCTCTTCTGTCGACAAGTTCTCTAAGACTATCCAAGACAACGGAGGCAAGGTTCTGATGCCAAAGACGCCCATACCCGGTGTAGGATGGTTTGCGACCTGTCAGGACACAGAAGGAAACATTTTTGGAATAATCGAGCAGAGCCCTAACGCAAAGTGACTACACTTTGCTTACTTTGAGCATGTCGGCCATCCTGACCTCCATGCCATACCGCTCTTCCTCACTTTTCATGTGCCTGTAGATCTTCAACATGTCCATTCCATGCTTTACCATGCTGAACTTGCCGGCTATTTTTAGCTGTATGAACTTGAAGACTAGTGCATATAGTCTGAATCTTTCAAGAACCTCACGCCTGTAAGCCTGAAGGTCATTCATGTTTTTTACAAAGAGTTCTGCGCACCACGTTGACGGGATGATGCCCTCGCCAAGCAGTGGGTAGACTGTGCCGATCGATTCACCCACACCCACTGTCTTTTTCCCGTCGGTAAAGGGCTCGCAGCTGACTGGTGGTGTAAGCCTCACAGGTCTTCCGACTTTTTTTATCACTTCGCAGTCGTACCGCTTCATGAACTCGTCTACAAAGCGGTTGTGATCTTTCATAAAGTCGCCAGCTCCAATGTGGGCATAGCCGTTGCCAAGTGGAAAATACCAGAAATATCCTGACATTGATGGGAACGAGCGGAGGTAAAAGTCGTCAAAGGGTTCTTTGCCCGGTGCATATTTCACCTTGTACTGCACGCATGGTATCCACAGCTCATTTGTGATTCTTGGTAGATAGTTGCGGTGAAAACCAGTGGCATCTATAATAATGTCAAAGTCAGGCTCCAGTTCATTCTTCCTAGGAGCCCTTCCGAACCGGATATCTGTCCCCTTTATCATATCTTGTATGAGCTGCAGCTTGTCATAGCTCACCATGCCCTTGAGCCGGATGTCAACACTGTCATTGTTTCCCAGATCAACTTTCATGTGTTTGCCGTCATGAAGAACATAGTCATCGAAATTCAAACCGCAGTTTTTTGCAAGTCCTGCCATTACGTTTTCGCAAGTAGCCCATGCGCATACTGCATCGTGCTGATCCCGTGGCATGCGCTCAAATCCCACCACCTGATTGTCGCGGTCGTCGCTCAGTCTGTTCATAAGGTATGCGCCGGCGACCCCTATCCCGACGACTGCTATCTTCATCTTTACCTATCCTGCCAGTGAATGCCATAAAAACATAACATTATCTAGCGGTCTCGCGTAGCACTGGCGTTGTCAAAAAAGAAGATGCAGATGTCAGGTTTTGCCCGCATTGGCATTGGCCTTTTGATAATCGGAGCACTACTTGCTGCGTTTGGACAGTATAACGGCAGGGAGGCTGTGGCAATTTTTGGCGTGGTAATGGTGGCCTGCGGATTCGTGTTGTATATGGCTGCATCGATTTCTGCAAAAAGAAGAGCTCGTGCCTGAACTATAAGATAACAGGCAGTGAATTTCCTTTGCGGTCTTATTATTCCATGTATATAGCAGGCTTGAATGGTCTTGCAGATTTGCTCTTTGATTTCGGATCATATTTCGCCTGATCCTCTTCTGAAAAGACTACTATCTGTGCCTTGTTGATGTCCGCTGACAAAAGCGATTCAGCATCCTTTATCGCTGCGATTTCGTCAAATTCAGGTAATTTCAGCCGCCTATTCCTTGCCTCAAGAGGAGTCGATAGAATATCCTCCATCATTTTCTGCACCATCTTGGGGTCAGTTTTTGCTTTGTTGGTTTCCGGGTTGGCGATTAGCTGCTTCATCATCTCGCCAAAATTCGTTTTTCCTTCCAGAATGTTGGCAAGAATAGCCCTGTAGATCTTGGCCTTCCAGTTGGCAGAAGTATAGATGACGATCTTGACCGGTGCCATCTTGGTCACCTTGACAATGTTCTGCAGGTCTGAAAGCAGGCTAGAGATCAGAAACTCGGACTCTTCGGCAACCAGATCTATCCTTTCCTCTTTTATCGTGGGCCACCCCGCAGCTGTCAGGGGCTGTTTGTTGCCCATCCGTTCCCACACCTCTTCTGCAGTAAATGGCGCAAAGGGGGCAAGCATCCTTACCTGAACATCAAGAAATTCTGCAAGGTTGCCAGTGACATTTTCGCGGCCCTTGGCGGCGGTCCTCTTTAGATACCACTGGAGATCCTGCTCCAGCGAATACAAAATGTTGTGTATCGCTTCCCTCACTCTTAGCTTGTCCATTGATTCAGCAGTTCCGGCAATGGCGCGCTGAAGCCTGCTAGCAAGCCATCTGTCTTCAATTTCATTGCCTGCAGCCTGCAACTTTACGCACTTTTCAGCCATTTCAAAGATGCCAGACAGTTTAGATCGTATGCCCCTTACTGTGTCAAAGGAAAAGTCGGCATCTTGTAAGAGCTCGGCAGATACTAGCATTGCAAGCCTGATGTTGTCTGCGCCGTGCTCCTTGATTGCTGCGCGCAGAGGGATTATGTTGCCCAGCGACTTGCTCATCTTTTTTCCCTCCATCAGCACCGAGCCGTTGACCACAATTTGCTGTGGCCAGTTTTCCCCATCAAATATCGCAACGTGGTTGAATATGAAAAACGTAAGATGGTTTGGCACGAGGTCGCGGCCAGAGTGGCGCGAGTCAACAGGGTAAAAGTAGTGGAACTCTTTTCTGATCTGCTCTATGATGGAGGAAGCGATATTACATTCCTTTGCGACATGATCTGCACTCCCAATTCCAAGCAAGACATAATCAAAGAAGGCGTCGGTTATACCTTCGTCGTTTATCGTCTTGCTATTGACGTATTTTGCGATGACATAGTAAGCCATGTAAATGACCGAGTCAGACAAACTTTCGATTATCCATTCTTGATCCCACGGCAGCTTTGTGCCAAGACCGGACTTTCTGGCACAGGCGCGCTCCCTCAACCAGTCAATGACGTAATCAAATTCCTGCCGTATATCCTGCGGCACGATATCCATCTTGTTTGCACATTCGTGGGCAAGCTCTTTCCACTCTTTCTTGCCATAATCTAGGAACCACTGGTCGCTCAACAGTTTCACAACGCATTCTGCTCCACATCTGCACCGTACAGGTTTGTTGACAAGCTCGTACATGGTGTCTGCTGCACCGGAATGTACGATATCTTGTTTGACCTCATTTTTTGCAGTGGCCACGGCCAGACCCGCAAACCTTCCGGTATTGCCCATCATCTTGCCCTTGTAGAATTCGTGAGAATATAGGTCGCTTGTTGCTTTTTCTAGTTTTTCATCGTTCTGGCTGGTTGCACCTACCTGCTTGATGGCCTGTGCGGCGGGCACCCCAGAGTAGCCTTCAGACTCTATTATTATTACAGGATCGGCATTGACAGAAATGCCGAACTCTTGCTGAGTCTTTTTGTCATTTTTCAAGTCTTCCAGCGCCTGATAGTCATATGGCGCGTGGGCCGGGACCGACATTACTATGCCTGTGCCGCTATCGGCTTCAACAAACGATGCAGGATAGATTGGGATGTTTGAATTGTTTGCGGGGTTTATGACGCTCTGCCCGATTATTTCCCTTCCCTTTACATTCTTTAAGATCTCCACCTTGTGATTAAGGAATTCAAGCTTTCTTGCCGCCTCCTTACTGACAATCCATTTTTCATTGTCCACTTGTGCCTGCACGTAATCGATATCGGGATTGACCCACATGTTGGTGACCCCAAAGAGCGTTTCCGGCCTGAGAGTGGCAGCGGGCAATATGCTGTCACCCGACCTGAACTTTATTACGGTGTATTCGTTGAAATCCGGCTCGACGTCGCCCATTGTGTCGTGCTGACTCACCGGATTCTGATCGCGCGGACACCAACCGACGGGGTGTGACCCCTGCACTATCAATCCTTTTTTTCGCAAGGTGCGGAACTGCCAAGAGATGAACTTGGAATACATCTTGTCTATAGTTGTAAACTCGCGCCTCCAGTCTATAGAGTAGCCCATCTCCTTCATACCTAGCTTGATCTCGTTGTGGAAGTAGCTTGCTATCTTGACAGGCTCGACAAAGGTAGAGATTACGTCGTCCGACAACTTGTAGATCTTGTGAAAAGTCTCCATCAGCTCTGCGTCGCCGGCAGCCACTCTTCTCGACATGCCAAGAATCGGAGTGCCAGTGTAGTGGAAAGCCATAGGAAACAGTACGTTGTATCCCTTCATTCTCATGTAGCGGGCGTGTGCGTCGGCAAGCGTGTATGTCCTTCCGTGACCTATGTGCTGAGGGGAATTCGGGTAAGGGTAGGCGACAGTCACGAAATATTTTTTCCGGTCGTCAGGGTTGGCCTGAAACAGGCCCTGCTCCTCCCACCTCTTGATCCATTTGCTTTCGATTGAATTCCAGTCTATGCGCTCGCTCACAGTTACTTTGCAGCCTCTTCAGCTAGAAGCAATGCTTCCTTTATCATATCCTTTGACCTGCCGCCGCCCTGCCCAAAGCGGTCGTCTCCTCCTCCCGAGCCGCCTAGTTTTGCAGATACCTGCCTTGCTATTGCACCTGCCTTAACTTTTTTGCGCGCAGCTTCGCCGGCAAACACTATCACCCTTATGCCTTGTCCCTTTGATACAAGTGCGACATAGATCAGGTCCTTGTCAAGCTCGATTGACTTTTCTCCAATGGCAATGTGGTAATCGTCGTCCAGATCCTCGTCGTATGTGTTGTAGAGATGGACACCAGAGTCCAGCTTCTTGGCCTGTTCCGAAACGCTCTTTGCTATCGGGCCGGCTACGACGCGCAAGATTGTGCGCAACTTTTTCTTTGCGGCCTCTGCCTCTTCCATGGACTTGTTAAATGACTCGACTACCTTTTCCCTGCTTGACCCAAGAGACTGCGCTATGGACGCAAGCTGGTTGTCCAGATGCTGCATATAGTTCACCGCAGCTTCGCCAGCAACAAATTCCAGCCTGACGACACCATCTTGAATCCTCTCCGACTTGACTATCTTGACCAATCCAATCTCGCCAGTGCTTTTTACATGAGTGCCGCCGCACGCTTCAATGTCCCACCCCTTGATGTTGACGATCCTGACGTTACTGGTAGGCACTACACCACCTTGGTATATGCGGAACGTGAATTCCTGTTCGGCTTCTCCGCGGTCATATGTCTTTATCACTACTGGATGATTTTCCCGAATTACGCGGTTTGCAGCATGTTCGATCTTTTGCACTTCTTCCTTGCCAAGCGCGGAATGATGAGTGATATCGAGCCTGCCATAACCCTCTTCCTTGAAAGCAGAGTTTTGCCATACCCACGAGCCCAGCGTGTTTCGGGACGCAGAGTTCAGGACATGGGTTGCAGTATGATGCTTTGTGATAAGGTCGCGCCGACGCGCGCTCAATACGGCATGCACATTTTGACCTTCTGCTAGCTTGCCCTCTATCTTGTGTATGACAACATCGGCCTGTTTTGTGACCTCTACCACCTTGGCGCCTGCAATTTCGCCAGTGTCTGGTTCTTGCCCTCCTCCCCTTGGGTAGAACGCAGTCTGGTCTAGAACTACATACTTGCCGTCTACCACTTTGAGCACCTTTGCATCAAATTCCCTCATCGTTTCGTCTTCATAGTAGAGCAGCCTTGTTGGTGGCAGCCCTTCCAGTCCGCGTATAGGCTTTGCGGCCTGGCCTGCTGCCAAGGTAGTATGCAGTTCTGCAAGTTTTGTGTAGAACGTTGATGGTACACTAGGTATCACGCCCTGCTCTACAAGAAAATCCGGAGTTATGCCGTCTGACTCGTAAAGCCTTATGAGATCGTCGACTGAAAGTTCACCCTTTTTGTTGCTCTTGAGCGAAGTTGCGACAGAGTTCATGCGCTCGCGCGAGCTGACATACCGTCCAGATTCGAGCTGCAATATCGTACTCACGTCCTGCCGATGCTCTTCAAGCTCTGGATACATCCCCTTTAGGTAATCGATATGCATGTCAGCGACATCTTCCACCTTGACGTTCTTCCATCCCATCCTCTCAAGTATCGAGAGTGCTCTCCGCAGGATTACGCGAAGGTTGTAGCCGCCTCCCACATTTGACGGGAGCGCGCCGTCGGAAATTGCAAATATCAGCGTGCGCACATGGTCTGCAACAGTATAGATCGCTTCATGTGGCGCGACCAGCCTCGCCAGTTTTTCTTCATCTATCTTCATCTCCTTTGCAATGAGCGATTTCAATTCTTTGATGCTTGTAGTGTTATCCAGTTTTGAAGAAACTGCGCCAAAATACTTCGCAAGCACTTCGCTGTTGCTATCTGTGCCTGTGATCTCGCGCAGTCGATTCACTACAGGTCCAAAGCAGCAGTCGTAGCTTGTGGGCGTTCCCATCGTTATCCATGAAAAGCGCTCCAGGCCTGCACCCATGTCTATTATCCTGTTTGGCATGATACGATAGTCGTTCTCGTTTCCCTCAAACTCTGTAAAGACCGCATTGCCAAGTTCCAAGCCTCGGACAAAGTATTCAAGCGAATATCCAAATGCGCCTGCACCCATCCAGACATCTTCAACAAACGTTATTTCCTCTGGCTTTATCCCAAGCCCTTTTGTAAGCATACCATAGTCAAGGTCGATGCACCTGTCTTTCCAGTAGCCACCGGGTGCGTCTGCATTGCATGTCTGGCCGATCATGCAAAAGCCGGTATAGTGCCTGCCCGAGAGCCCAACATTTTCAATGTCGTTGAACCGGAGGCACATCTGTGGCACGACAAGAGGGTTCGACGGCAGCTCAAACACCACCTGATTGCCGACCACTCTCTGAAAGTCAACGATCGATGCAATGGTAAAGTAAAGATCTTCGCGCCAGCGGCACACAACTGGGTAGCGCCTTACTATAGAATGATCGTTTGCGCGAAAGAACTTGTCGACTTCTTTCCACGCATCGACATAGTCTAGGC
>JBDZWB010000047.1:0-8986 GCA_040255975.1 Nitrosopumilales archaeon | reverse complement strand
AGGAGTGTGCATGTGCGACCTATACCAGTACAGGACACACCTGCACAAGATGCAAAATGCAAGCGATAACGCGGAGCGCATCAGGCACTCAAAACTTGCCAGCTACTACAAGCATCAGATGGGCCTGTAACGGCCCTTTTTCCATTTTAGATTTTTCATGAATTGACGTAAAATCATTTTCAAACGCGCAAACGACAAGCAGATCTGCTGCATGGACTTTTGATCAATGACATTGCCAAGTTATCGCTAAAGCGACCAGTCAAGATCATGCCTACAACAACCAAAGGATCACGGGGTTCATGTTCTGTACATACGAAATGGATACTCGAATGCAGACACTAGCAGCATCATGGATCGGTTTGAGATGCATGATCAGGTCTTTGTCCTTAGAGACGAGGTATAAAGCTGCATATGACAAAAGAAAACGTCCACAAGTTCTTCCTGAGCTAACACGAACGTGAATAACAAGGCTTAAATTAATTCCAGTCCACTTTTTTTTGTTGGCAGCAGGCGACGAGCGGAAAAAAGTCACGGTAGGCAGGGTATATGCCATAAGCACGCTTTTGGCCGTGATAATAGCCATACCTGCCGTAACGGTGACCCTTGTCATGCATTATGTCATCAAGACCGACTTTTTCATGACGCTGACTGCAGGACTGATAACGCTCTTTATTGCAATGGGCTTTGGCTACAAACTGTCCAAAAAGCTAGCCGGGATTCCGGGCAATCATTCGAACACGTGAGATCCGCCTACTATGGCCATCAGCACTATGGAGACTAGAACCACCAATCCAACGATTAAGCCCATAACCGTCATGCTTGCAAGGTCCATCATTCTCACCTCCGCAGAGGTGCAAGGTGATAACCCTAAGATCTATAAAAACTTGATCGGATATTATGAAAAGCCTGAATTATTAGCTTTCTATAGCTTTCCAAATTCATAAAATCATGTTCCTTAAAAGAATCATGAATTTTTCACATTGAGCATGAAGCAGCTGGGCTGAAATAGGCGGAGCGCAAAATTGTATTATGAACCTAAAGCCCATCGCTTTGCAGCTCTGCACGTGCACTTGGATAGAGATAATGACCGGCGCGGGGATCACGCTCTACATGTTGTACGTTGGTAGCTATGCTCTTGCGGCAATTACAGTCGGCGTCTTTGCCCCGCTTATCATATTCCATTTTGCGATTGACAGGCTTCCAAAGAGCAACGTAGAATGGCGGCAAAGGCGTACAAGAAAAATAAAGCTGCGCGTCTAAAATACCAACTCGTCTATAGAAAGCGTCCTAGCACAATACCTGCATTTTAGCACCACTTTTTCCTTGTCGATGACATCTATTGTAGATCTTATCTCTTCACCGCTGTTTGTGATGCATTTTAGGTTGGGGCACTTGAAGATGCCGACGATGGAATCGGGCAGCTGGATCTTGCGTTTTTCCACCAGCTTGTAATCGCGGATGATGTTGATGGTCGCGCGCGGCGCAATGAGCGCCAGCTTGTTGGTCTCGCTCGTTTCCAAAAACCTGTTCTCTACTTTGATGATGTCCTTCTTGCCGTGTTTGCTGCTTGGTACGTTCAGCGCGACGGTGATCACGTTTCCCTCCTTGCCAGTTATGCTCAGGGCCCGCAGAACGAAAAGCGCCTTGCCCGCTTCGATGTGATCAATCACAGTACCGTCCTTTATCCTGCGCACAAGAAGCTGGCTCGTGTCAGACATTACACTGATGCGGTGCTGCTAAGTATATCAGCGTATCGTCGATACATTGATTATTCTGTAGCGCTCTTTTCTAATCGTGGGACTGTTCAGGCGCTGGAAACCAAAGGGCAAAATGTACAGCCTGAAATGCACGCAGTGCGGCGCAGGCTTTTTGTCCAGCTATCCGCTTGAAGCCCCGATCTGTGGCAAGTGTTTGCAAAAAGCCAAGTCGCTAGACTCTACAATCGATTATGACAAGGCCTGCATAAAGTGCGGCACGCAGGGCGTGATCTATGGCAAGGAATATTGCCACTCCTGCTATTTTGGGTTCAACAAAAAAGAGTAGCCGTTGCAGTAAAGTGGCATGAGGGATACAAAGATCTGCAACGGCCGACAGATGATTCCTAGTATGACGTCTAAGCAGTAAAAAGCGTCGGATGATAAAGTGGATTGTGGTTGGATTTACTAGAAAAATTCAGCATTTGGTCAGCTAGGATTGTCAGGATCGCATTAATCTTTCAAAGGGGAGAGTAGCGGCACCGGCAGAATTGCGCAGTGCCGCCAAGGGAGAACGGGATGCTCGGGAAAGCTTTCCATTGCTCCCCCCTTTTGTTTTATCGGATACCCTTTTTGACTTAAGGAACGCGCTAGTTTTTGCCATTTTCTACCATAATCAACCTCTTAATGGCATTTGGTGCCTGTATGTGGAAAATCTAAAAATACCCAAAAAAAGTGCGGGCTGGACAAGCTTTTACCCGAAAGTAAAGGTATAGATCTGGAAGCCCTGTCCAACGACATCTATAACCAGCTGGTGGTTACCATATCCATTGTGACGGACAAGGTTGTAGAGCTTTTGGCCATCTATTGCCACTTCTCCCCGCTCCGACACATCCAAGCCCCTTGAGCTGCCCGTAAGGTTCTCGCCACCCTCTGAAATGTACAGCTTGCCCGTGCCGCCGGCGACGATATTGACCGCCTTGGCAGAGTATGACAGGACTATTTTGCCTGCCTGTCCCTGAAGCTCCATGCTGTCGGCCTTGTTCTTCCACTGGCCTTCAAGGTATATCCTGTTTGGAGTTATCGACCCGTCAGGGATCGTGTACGTTACTACCTGATCGGGCTGGAAGCCCTCTGAGTTTCCAAGCTTTGCCCTTGCAAACTGGTAGCCAAAGTAAAGCTCAGGTGTCCCTATCTGGCGGAAGTTCACATCTTGCGCGTTTTTTGGATTGCTGATCGATCCGTCAAAGCTCGCATTGAACCCCATGTACGCGGCGCGCTCTGACAGGAGCGACTGGATCACTTTCTCGGTTTCGGCGTACGCACCTTCGCCTATGTGATCGTATCGGATGTAACCTTCGTTGTCGATCAGATATTTCCGCGGCCAGTACCGGTTTTCATATGCCTTCCACGTCCCTTTGTCGTTGTCCTGCACCACAGGATATTTTATCTCAAACTTTTCGACCGCAGCCCTGACGTTGTTATAGTCTTTTTCAAACTCAAATTCCGGCGCGTGCACTCCGACTATTACCAGCCCATCGTCCGCGTATTTTTCGTGCCACGCGTTAAGGTAGGGGATCGTCCTAATGCAGTTGATGCAGCTGTAGGTCCAAAAGTCTATCAGCACGACCTTGCCCTTTAGATCTGCAAGGGTAGTGGGATCGGTGTTAAGATAGCCGGAGATTTGCGCAAGCTCTGGAGCCAGCTTGAACTGCGACTTGTCTATCTTTAGAGTGCCGTTCTGTATAGCAGCGGGCACGAAATTTTCCTGCTGCCCCGATGCGGCCTTGTTGAGATCCGGGCTGTTGAAGTAGACTCCAAAGCCGGCGATCAGAACCACTACTCCGATTCCGACTGCCAGCGCGCTCAGGTTGTCGGTATTCATGTCAGGCCCCTCTCCAAGTTGATTATCTCGCTGGCAAGCGGAAAGTTGCCGATTATGCTGAGCTGGTTGGTGAGGACGAGTATTCCCAGTGCGATCAGGATTGCCCCCATTATCGGGTTAAAGTATTTCAGGTGCTTGACCATCTTTTTTATGACCTTGGTCGATTGCGAAAAGAATGCACCTGTTACTAGGAAAGGCACTCCTAGTCCAAGCGAGTAAGCTAGGAGCGAGTTGTAGGCCGCGCCGGGAGAGGTGGCCGCAAGTGTGAGTGTGGTGCCAAGTATTGGTCCGACGCATGGTGTCCAGCCGGAGGCAAACGCTGCGCCAAACACAAACGACGTGATGTACGTAGTCTTGAAGCGCGGGAGGTTAGTCATCCTCTTTTCAAAGTTGAGCATGCGGAACTTTATAGACAAGATCAGATAGGCACCAAACGCAATTATCACAGCGCCGCCTACTGTTTGAAACGTGGCCTGAAAGCTGGTGCCGACATTGGCAAGAAAGCTGTTCAGTATCACGCCCAGCACTGCGAACACGAGCGAGAAGCCTAGTACAAAATAGACCGTGTTCAGGAAAATGTTGAGCCGGACGGACTTTTTTACCGTGACAGAAGAGCTGCCAGCGGCCGGGTTCGATCCTTGGATCTCGCTCAGAGTCGTGCCCGACAGGTACGACACGAACGCAGGAATTATCGGCAAGACGCACGGTGAGAAGAACGATCCCGCCCCTGCGAGCGCAGACACCAGTATACTGGCTTCGACCAATTCATCTGGCAGCTCCCGATTTTCGCTTAAATCCTTTTTTCCAGATCTGCACCAGATTTGCGGCTATGGCTGTCAGGCGGCTCTTTCCGTCTTGACCCCTTCGGGCCATACTGTCACTTTTAGCAGGGCGATTAGGCCTGCCAGCTCGGCGATGTGTATCCCGACAAAATACGGCAAAAGCTCGTCTGAATAGAGCGGCGCCATTGCAAAGTAGGCGTAAACCGCGATCACGTTGTGGAGCATCAGCATCCCTGCAAACACCATCAGGCCGATCGTGAACGTCGCTCCGGTCTTGCTGTATATCCTGCCGTACACGGACAGCAGGACTACAAGTATGGCCACGTTTGCCATGCTAACAATGGAGCTGACGTCCATCAGCATCGCCATAGGAACATGCGGCTGAAATTGGCTTATTTACTTTTTTCCAGATCTCTTTCTATCTATCACGGCCCTGACTTCGTTGAACGCCTCAATGTTAGCATCCAGATAATTTGAGATGAAATAGAGAACGCCGTACTTTTCGCCGGTTTTTGTCACCATGTTGTTCTTCTCAAGAACCCCTATGTGGTGTTGGACGGCCTTGTAGTCTATACCAAGAGCTTCGGCCAGCTGGTTGGTGTTGCGCGGCTCCTCCTTGAGGAGGTCGATTATCCTTATCCGGTTCTCGCCGCCCCTTGAGCCTGCAAAGAGGTACCACAGCAGGCGCTTTGCGTCGGGGTCTGGCATGTGTCATCATGCCTAGAATATCTTGAAATTTAAACTTGGAGCATACCGCATGCCTTATATCTCTGACTTGTCCAAGTTGGAATAAGACAAAAGTTTCGGCACGGCAGATTTGTCAAAAGAAAACCAAACTTTTCATCTCTTCCGTGGCTTTTGTGAATACAAAAGTGAAAGAAAGCAAAATGACAAAAACATTTGAAGAATTGGGATTGAGTGCACAACTAACCAGAGCACTCTCCGAGAATGGATTTGAAGCGCCGTTCCCTATACAAGAGGCAGCTATACCGCTTGTTTTGGAAGGTAAAGATGTCGTAGGACAGGCGCACACAGGAACCGGCAAGACGGCAGCCTTTGGTCTGCCGATACTGCACAAGATCAAGGCAGATGGCTCAGTGCAGGCCCTGATACTTGCCCCGACAAGGGAACTTGCGGTGCAGGTAACAACCGAGATCAACAGGTTCGCAAAGTACACAGGAATCAAGACGGTCGCAATCTATGGCGGCCAGAGCATCAACGTGCAGCTTGACAAGCTACAGCGCGGCGTCCAGATAGTAGTCGCGACGCCTGGCAGGCTTATCGACCACATAAAGCAAGGATCGATAATCCTTGACGACGTCAAGTTCGTTGTGCTCGACGAAGCAGACAGGATGCTCGACATGGGCTTTATCGACGACATCAAGTTCATCCTGTTCTACGTAAGTGAAGACCGCCAGACGTGCCTGTTCTCTGCCACGATGCCTCCGGAAATTCTGAGGCTAGCAGAGGAATACATGAGGCGCGACAACATCGAAAACGTGAGGCTCAACGAGGAAGAAGTTACGCTTGAAACAATCGACCAATCATACCTGGTGGTTGAAGAGCGCGAGAAGTTCAAGCACCTGGTCAACTTTATCAAGCAGAACAGGGACGCAAAGAGCCAGACGATAGTGTTTGCAGCTACAAAGCAGCGCGCAGACAGAGTTGCGTACCAGCTTAGGCGCGAGGGCTTTAGTGCAGTCACCATCCACGGCGACCTGTCACAAAAGCAGCGCGACAACGCGATGGGCAAGTTCAGGAAAGGGACTGAAGACATCTTGGTTGCGACGGACATTGCAGCTAGAGGGATCGATGTCCCATCAGTCGGCAACGTCATCAACTACGACGTACCCGACGACCCGAACGTGTACTTCCACAGGATCGGCAGGACCGCTAGGGCTGGGGCTGAAGGCAGGGCGATATCACTTGTCTCAAACGACAGGATTGCTGACTTTGACCGCATCCTAGCGCAGACCCAGCTTCCGATACGCAAGCTCAACGACGAGATGGGAATCGTCGTGCCAGTAGTCGCGCAGCGCCAGCCGCAGCAGTACGGCGGTGGATTCAGAAGGCGTGGAGGATATGGCGGAGGCAGGCGCTACGGTGGCGGTGGAGGTGACCGCGGATACCGCGGCGGTGGCGGCTATGGAGGCGGCAGGCGCGGAGGAGACCGTGGCGGCTACAGAGGAGGTTCTGGCGGAGGCGGCTATCGCGGTGGTGGAAGACGCTACGGTGGCAACCGCGGCTACGGCAGAAGCAGCTACTGAGTGGGCACACCGTTTTTAAAGCCCGCTCGCTTTTCTATTTTTAATGTCTTTTGGCGTCGACACTCTTGGAGGTTTGACCGAAAAGCTAAAGCAATTGGTCAACGACACACAGAACCTCTACGAGTCGTTCATCGACGCAAACCAGCTCTACAAGCAGGGCAAGATCGGCGACAAGGAATTCTTTGCCAAGATCGGCGACTATCTTGTCGCAACATCCGCGATGAACTTTCTTGCCGTCCGCGTCATCTTGGAGATGAAGACGGCCATGGAAAAGGGCACATCGATCAAGAGTCCAACTGGGGGAAGCTCTGCCCCGTCTGGTCCACAGGCAGGTTTTGGCATAGGCGGCTTTGTTGGAGCTGGTGGCACCGCAGGGTCAGCGAGCAGCGAATACACTTTCCCTTCTCCCTCCCCACAAGAGCCCACATTCAAGCCGGTCGATATTGAGCTTCCGAAAAAGGGCGCAACAAAGAGCTGCATCATTTGTGGCGCTGCGATTCCAGCACAGGCCAAGTTCTGCAGCAAGTGCGGCAGGTCGCAATAATTAATAGCCACTCTAGACCATCGTCTTGCGATGGCAAAGGCGTTCAATGGCAGGTCCGCCACCGACGAATACATGTCGACTCATTCACTCACATTCTCTACCCCTGAGATGACCCTACGAAAGTTTGCGCTATGGCTTGCCGAGCCGATAAGCCTTCCAAGCGGCGAGCGAGGACCGCGCCTCATGCTATACCTTGAAGAAAAGGGCGAGAGGAAGGAATCGGACCTTATGCCTGACACCGATGACTCTTTCAAACCTACAGGTGCAGTGACTGAAATGTACGGAGGACTTCCATCTGCTCCTACCGACCAGATGTCTCCACCACAGCTAACACCGCTTGACAGGGAGACGCTAGAGCCGGAGCAAAAGTTCTGCATCAGCTGCGGCAACAAGCTCAAGGCAAACGCCAAATTCTGCACCAAGTGCGGAAGCGTCCAAGGTTAGCGCTTTTGTTTCTCTTTCATCATTAGGTAGCATTCGTTGCACACAGTATCCGAGAATAGAAAGTTGAGCGAGTAGAACCTTACCCTGGCGCATGATTCGCAGGTGCGCATATGTAGTTGTATGGAAGCCCAAGCATAAATAGTGTGTCGCACTGATCATTCAGGTTGAAGCTGGTCATCACCGGCAATCCAGGAGTCGGCAAGCATACAAGCGCCAAGATAGTTGCGGAAAGGACCGGTGCAGAAATAATCGACATCAACAAGGTTGCGATCGGCAACGAAGCAATTGCGGAAAAGACCGAGCTTGGCCTTGAAGTCGACGTGAAAAAACTGAGCAGGCTGCTTGCCAAGATGATGAAAGAAAGGAAAGATCAGATCATTGTCGGACACCTTGCGCCGTATGTGATAAAGCCGGCTGGCATCAGCATGGTTGCAGTGTTGAGAAGGTCGCCATACGAGCTTGAAAAGACTCTTGAGAAAAGGGGATATGGCCATGGCAAGGTCAGAGAGAACCTTGCAAGCGAGATCCTCGGCGTGTCGTTCTACGATTCGGTAAAGACATTTGGTAAGCGCAAGGTCGCCGAGTTTGACACCACGGACAAGACGCCGGAGCAGACTGCGAATGAAATGATTCACGCACTGCGCAAAAAGCCAAAGGGACTGGGCATCGACTGGCTTGCGATGGTCTCTGAAAAAGATGACATGAAGAGGTTCTTTGAATACTAGCAAAAAGTGGCGATACAAAAATTCGTATATATACTACCAGAAAGATACCAATCAGGCAATGGCTGCAGTTGTTACCCGCAAATTTGGAGAAGAGGCACTCCAATTCCTTGGAAAAAAAGTCTCTGTAGAAACTTCGGATAATAAGGTTTACAGCGCGACGCTTGCAGGAATCGACGAAAAGCTCGATGTTGTGCTGAACAACGTTGAAGGGCACGGCATAACAAAGATGATAATTAATGGCGCGTTCGTCAAGGAAATAAGGCTGATGGAAAAGCCGTTTGACTTTAAGGCACTTGCAGAAAGGCTATCAAGGGTCTTCCCCGGTTTGGTAAAGATCCGCGAAGACGTCGGCGCGATAATCGTCATGGACAAGATAAAGGTGACCCAGTCTGGCGTTGAGGAAGGCTCGGGCCTTGCGGCAGACAGGGTAAGGTCCATCTTTGACGAATTCACTAGGGAGACAAAGAGGTAGTTGTGTTCGAGGTCCGGTACTCGGATCTGGCGGCCCGCATAGGCCGGCTTGAGACTCCCCATGGGGTCGTCGAGACCCCGGCTTTTGTCCCCGTAGTGCACCCCGTAAGGCAGACTGTCAGCACCCAATTTTTGAAAAAGATGGGCTTTCAAATTGTCATCACCAACGCTTAC
>JBDZWB010000046.1:0-8987 GCA_040255975.1 Nitrosopumilales archaeon | reverse complement strand
GGTACCTGCATAAATTGAAGTCAGCTCGGAATGTTGCTTTGGTCGCTGAAAGTCTCTGACCTCGTGCAGCATCGGATAATTGGGCACCAGAAAAAGCCGATTGCTATGATACATTTCACGGAAATCATTGACTATTGTGTCTGATACGGTGATCACGGGAGCTGCTGACACTATCTCTTTTTCCCATTCGGGAAACTTTGTTCCAACAAGGTGCTTACCAACTTTTTTGATAATGTTCTTTAGTGAAGATGGACTACGGTCGGTCCTCACAAGGGACGTGTGCTTGGACCAGTATTCATGATCGTCATAGACAAACGGCAGACCAAGCTCAAGCGCCATCTTGGCAGGATAGATATCATGGGCGTGGATAATGTCTGGTCTTACTTCTTCTATCGCCTTTTGCACCTGCTTTTTTATCTGGTTCCAGTAAGGCTGAATTCCAAGCATGCCGGCAGAAACTCGGTCAACCGTAAACCCTACCATCCAGTCAACTTCCAATATCTTTGAAAAGGCGCTGCTGGCATAACCGTCGCGTGGCCTCTCGCCTGCAAAGAACGCCTCGTGGCCGCTCTTCTGTGCGGTTATGGCAGATTTTTCGATCCTCCAATCGGGCAGGCTGCTATGAGAAAGGTGGAGGATCTTCAATACATCTGCATGAAGAAGCTATTAGGTATATCTTCTTTAGGAAGATAACCATAGAATGAATAAAGATAATTTTACATGACAAAAGTATTAAGGAACCGTCTAGCGCTTGCTAGCTATTGAAGATCGCTTCAATAGTCGGTGCCCGGCCAAATTTCATTAAGCTCGCCCCAATCCACCAAGCAGTCAGCAGGTTCGCCGATCATACCATTGTGCACACGGGGCAGCATTACGACTATGAGCTGTCAGAGATCTTTTTCAAAGAGTTCGACCTGCCTACCCCCGACTATAACCTTGAAGTAGGTTCTGGCAAGTCGACCTACCAGATCGCAGAAATGATCAGACGGCTAGAACCTATCCTGCTAAAGAGGCACTTTGATTTGGTCATCGTCTATGGGGACACGAATTCGACCTTTGCGGGCGCACTTGCAGCAAGCCAGCTTGGACTAAAGGTGGCACATGTAGAGTCTGGGCTGAGAAGCTTTGATCGGCGCATGCCCGAAGAGATAAATCGCGTCCTGACAGATCATCTAGCCGACTTTCTCTTTGCGCCCACCCGCACCGCAATAAAAAACCTCAAACAAGAGCACACATACGGCAAGATAGTCTTCACCGGCGACATTTCGGTGGAAATGGTCAGAAAGGCAACGCGCTTTGCCTTAAAATCGCGGATACTGGCAGAGCTTGGTCTGGAGCCGCGATCCTATGTGCTCTTTACGATGCATAGGGCAGAAAACACTGATTCCCATACTCGCTTGGCTTCGGTGATAAGGGCACTTGAACGATTGCCAGAGATCCACATTGTATTCCCAATACATCCGAGGACTGCTAGTGTGCTAAGGGAAACCGGGTTGATGCCGAGGCTCAGGAACTGCAGAAACGTCCAGATTATCCAGCCAGTCGGCTACATCGACTTTGTCCAGTTAATGCAGAGTTCAAGCAAGGTAATGACCGATTCTGGTGGAGTGCAAAAGGAGGCATATCTCCTCTCAGTACCATGCATCACTATCCGGAGAAACACGGAGTGGGTAGAGACTGTAGATGCAGGATGGAATGTCCTAACGGACACTGACGCAGACAAGATTGTACGCGTCGCTAGAAAATGGAATCCACGCGGCCGCCCCAAACCCATCTTTGGAACTGGTAAGACATCCGTCAGTATTGCCAGTTTCATTAGGAGCTATTTGCAACATCATAATGTAAAATAATAGGGTCACTTTCCTATGGTTATTCGAAATGATCAAACTCTTTGATCCACATGTCACTGAAGCCGAAGTCAACGCTGCGCGTGAGGTGCTGCAGAGCCACAACTGGGCTTCTGGCGCTGGCACAGGCAAGGTGAAAGAGTTTGAGGAAAAATTCAGCGCTTACATAGGATCAAAAGATGCAGTTGCCGTCAACAGCGGAACTGCGGCGCTCCATCTTGCATTATCGGTCTTGGATATAAAGGGCAAAGATGTGCTCGTTCCGTCACTCACGTTCGTCAGCACTGCCCATGCAGTATTCTACAATGGCGGCAACCCTGTGTTCGTTGATGTTGATCCAGACACAATGTGCATGGATCCTGCTGATCTTGAAAAAAAGATTAATCGAAAAACTGCAGCAATCATTCCAGTGCATTTCGGCGGGATGCCATGCAAAATGTCAGAAATCCAAAAAATTGCGGGTGAACGAAACATTGTGATCGTAGATGATGCGGCTCACGCATGCGGCGCCACATATGGGAGAAAAAGAATCGGAAGCTGGGAGACGATGACTTGCTTTAGCTTTCATCCTGTTAAAAACCTCTCAATGCCTACTGGTGGAGCAATTTCAATCAACAGATCTACAAGCAAATTCAGAAAGAGGCTTAATTCTCTACGATGGTGTGGAATTGACAATCGCAAAAAGTACGTATATGATGTCACAAGCGTAGCGCCCAACTATTACATGAACGAAATTTCGGCTGCAATAGGAATTGTACAGCTAGGTAAGCTCAACAGGCTTAACGCACGAAGAAAAGAGATAGCTAAAAGGTATGCACAAGAGATCCGGCTGGAGCACAAGATGCCATACTCTGACAACTGCGTCTATCATCTTTACTGGATAATGTCTGATCGCCGCAAAGAGCTTGCTTTGCATCTTGAAGAAAAGGGCATCGAGATAGGCCTGCATTATAGACCTGTGCATAGTATGACTGCTTACAAGTCGGCAAAGGCTAATACCACCGTGACAGACAGTGTCAGCAGGAAAATCGTTACGATACCGATTCACGCCAATCTGAGTGACGATGATGTCTCGCACATCATCAAGTCTATAAACATATTTTCATAGTAGGGATAGAGTTATAAAATTATCCGGATAACATCTCGATAGCATTTGTCGAAGCTGCTATCTGGAAAGAAAGTGCTGATAACAGGAGGAACAGGCACTCTTGGCCGCGCTCTCACCAAAAAATTGCTCGAATATAATATTGCCGCCATTAGGGTATTCAGCAGGGATGAAGGAAAGCAGCTTGATATGGCCTCACAGATTTCAGATGACCGTATCCGGTTCATTATAGGCGACGTAAGAGACAAGGAAAGACTGAAGTTTGCTATGAATGATATTGACATTGTCTTCCACGTTGCAGCGCTTAAACAAGTGCCTGTAGCCGAGTACAATCCCTTTGAGGCGGTCAAGACAAACGTTCTTGGATCGCAAAACGTCATCGAAGCATGCATGGATCAACAAGTGGAGGTTGCAATGGCGATTAGCTCTGACAAGGCAGTATCGCCCCTAAACACATATGGCGCAACCAAACTCGTCATGGAAAAAATATTCATGGCTGCCAATTATTACAAAGGGGCTATTCCAACAATCTTCACAGCGGTCAGATATGGCAACGTGCTTGGCAGCAGGGGATCGGTGGTCCCTCAGTTCGTCAAGTCAATCAACAATTCCTCACGTGTAACAGTCACCAATCCAAACATGACGCGATTTAACATCACGCTGACTGAAGCCCTCAATTTAATTATAAGAGGCTTAGAAAAGGCAAAAGGATCAGAGATATTCATCCCAAAATTGAAGGCGTACCGATTGGGCGATTTGGTAGATGCGATAGTCGAGCTGTCTGACAAGAAAGTCAAAATCGAATATTCATCCATCAGACCTGGTGAAAAGATGCATGAGGCTTTGATAAATGAAAGTGAAGCGCAATATACTATTGAGTCGGGTGGCGACTATGTGTTACTCTCTCCTGAATTTTACAGTAGTAGCGTCGGACTGTATCCTGGTGCCAAGGAGGACTGCATCCCGGGGGACTACAGCTCTGACAAGGTGGATCTGATCAGCAAATCAAAACTGAAGCAGATAATCCAGAGAGAGGTTTTTGACGAGTCCAACCCATACAGGCCTGTGGCGTAACATGCACATACTGAAAGAAACAGAGGATAGACGCGGTAAGATCGTGTGGCTGGTTTCCGACGGGAAGGAAATCCACGTAGTAGAAACCAAGAAAGGATTTTCACGCGGCGGTCATTACCACCCATTTAACAGCATCCATGTACTCGTTTCTGGGGAAATAGTTTACAGGGAGTGTGGCATAAATGGGGATCAGGAGATAAGCAAAACTGTCACAGGAGTTGCAATAATACCTACGGCTGCAAACCGTGCACACATGATTTCAGCTGTAGAAGATAGTATCTTCGTGGAAGTTTTTGATCAACCATACTCCGCCATAGAATTTGAACGATACCGAAAAAAAGTTAATGATGCGCTGGAATCACGCGCTTAGTAGCCTGTGAATGCTCTCAGCTATCCTCTGCGCACCTTTGCAGTCAACAGCATTTCTTGCAGAACTGGAAAGCGCTTTTCTCTTGTTATAGTCCATTTGCTTGATTGCCTTTTCGAGCATTCCGACTTTTCGCAACGCAATGCCTATCTTTGTTCTCTTTATATATCCAAAAACATGCACTTGATTGTCAGCTGTTTGGAACACTATCAATGGAACGCCTACTGCAGCTGCCTGCCAGCAAGTAGAACTTGCAGAGCATATTATCAAGTCTGATCTCTGTAGAATCTTGTGTATATCGTCCACAAAAGGTAGTAGCTTTATCTTTTTGATGCGTCCAAGTTCGTGCCATAAACTTGCACCATTCAAAACCAGTATGTCTGCATCAAGATCCATGGATGCAATCTCTTTGGCGACCTGTAGAGTGTGATTTCTGTTAGCTCCGCCAAAGGTCACTGTAATGGTCATGATGTTTTTCTTTACACTGTATTTGCTTCTGGCTTGACACATTTTCCTATCCATGGGGACAAATTTGCTGCCTGCAAGCAAGGTGAGTGTCTTGCGCCTGATGTCCTCATAGAGCCTTGTGTCAGCATACGCATTTCCATTAATTATGATGTCTGAAACCTGATCGTTGAACAAGTGCGGTGCGGCGTCGTCGATCCTTGCCAACAGTCTGCACTTTTTTTTGTAATTTGCAAGCATCTTGTTGTCTATGTCGTATCTGTCAACTATGATCATATCACATTTTTCTATCGCATTCCTGATGGCAAATCCATTCTTGCGAATCAGCCTGTTGTTATCGTTATGGTTTACATAAAACTCTACGTTGTAGCGCAGCCGCTTTAGCTCATGGGCGATAGAAAGACACCGTTTAAGGTGACCCAGTCCTGCCACACCCGCTGCTGTGTTTATGCAAATTTTCAACTAGTTGAAGGAGATTGGCAGTTGCATAAAACCCTGACGAAAGGATATTATTTTGAGCAAGCTCATTTTCATAGTACATACATGAAGATCAGCCTCAGGCCAGTCAGACGGAGCGACTGGAAATTTATTCTGAGCGTCAGGAACGAGGACGAAGTTAGGATGGCATGTCATGATACTTCGATAATAGATTATGACACGCACAACAAGTACATGGAAAACATTTCTAAAGATCCAAACGTCCTGCAGTGGATCGTTGTCTGCGATGGCGAGGATATTGGGCACGCAAAAATAATAGGTAATGAATTTGGCTACATGATAAAAGAAGGGTTCAGGGGAAAAGGGTTAGGCACGTCAATACACGAGCTGGTTTTTGCCGAGGCCAAAAAGCACGGGCTGAACAAATTGAACGTGACAATAAAGGCAGGCAATGAACCATCGCTCAACTTGTGTCGCAAGACTGGATTTGTAGATAGCGGCCAGATAATTGACAACGGCAAGATCATTGCGCACACTCTGGTGAAGACACTTGAATAACATCTAAATAAATGGGAATCGAACCTGCCTTGGTGCCCAAGGATAAAGCCAGCGAATGGGACGGGAAATTCGGCAGGGCTTATACCGACCGCAACAACCTTTCTCCGTCGCAGCTTGACGCGCTATACCGCAAGAATTACGGGATAACCAAGACACAGATGAACAAAGAGTTTCTGTCAGGCATTGACCGAAGGGCAAGAATACTTGAAGTGGGCTGCAACGTCGGTAACCAGCTTTTGCACCTGCAAAAAGCGGGGTTCATGGACTTGTGGGGCATCGAGATCTCAAAATACGCAATTGAGGCCGCAAAGAAAAAGATCAAGGATGTAAACATTGTGAGAGCCCCTGCAGGCGACATACCCTTCAAAGATAGGTTTTTCGATCTGGTGTTTACTAGCGGAGTACTCATTCACATCCCGCCGGAAGGTCTTCCCATGGCAATGGCAGAGATCTATCGAGTCAGCCGGAGATACATTTGGTGTTTTGAATATTTATCAGCAGAACCCGCCGAGGTCAAGTACAGGGGCAAGCAAGGATTGATGTGGAAAAACGACTTTCAAAGGCTGTTCACTGATAGATTCCAGTCGTTGAAAGTCGTCAGGGAGAAGAAGTTCCAATATCTTTCAAATAACAACATAGATGCTATGTTCTTGCTGGAGAAGGATGCCAGTTAATGTTATTATTGGCGCTCCCTTATGACGTATGAAGTTGGCTGTTGGCATCATAATTCAAGCCCGGATGGATTCTAGCAGATTTCCTGGAAAGGTATTGAAGCCTATTGTGGGCGAGCCAATGGCGTGGCATGTAGTTGAAAGGTGCAAGCGCTTCCGCGGTTGTGACAAAGTAGTTCTGGCTACATCTTCAAGACAAATAGACGACGCGCTTGTCGCAATTGCACACGGCTGCAATGTCGGAATTTGCAGAGGAAATGCAAATGATGTCCTTGACAGATATTACATGTGCGCCAAGGAACATGGATTTGACATTGTTGTGAGAATAACAGCCGACTGTCCACTGATCGACCCTGACATCGGTAGCATGGTAGTAAAGGAATTTTTGAATTCTGGTCTTGACTATGTCCGAACTGGATATTCTTTTCCTGATGGACTTTCAGTGGAGGTGTTCTCTTTTGATACGCTCCAAGATGCATGGAAGAATGCCAAATTGCCTTCGGAACGAGAACACGTTACCCCTTACATTATAAAGAATCCTGACAAATTTGCATCAAGGACAATTGAACATTCATCCAATCTATCAAACTACCGACTCACCGTTGATTATGAAGACGACATGTTATTTGTGACAAAGATCTACGAAGCACTTTATCACAAAAACAGCAATTTCGGCTTGAATGAAATTCTGGAGCTACTAAAGTTGCGTGCAGAAATAGCACGTCTTATGCCTATGCCAAGGCGCAACGAAGGCTATAAAAGGTCACTGGAGGATGACAAGAAATATCAGGAGTCCAAAAAGTGAAATCCGGCAGGGTTTTCATAATCGCAGAAGCGGGGTCAAATTGGCGGATGGGGGAGCGCCAGCGAGATATCGCCATGGCAAAAGGCCTGATCGAGCATGCCGCAGAGGCAAAGGTCGACGCAATAAAATTCCAGAGCTTTTCTGCAAAAAGCGTCTACGTGCAGAATGCTGGCTTGCCAGGATATATGTCAAAGTCGGACAAGTCAATAAATGACATATTTGAGGATATTTCCCTGCCTGCTGATGTCCTGCCTCTGCTTTCGGATCACTGCAAGAAATATGGCATAAAGTTTCTGTCAAGTGTATTCTCAGTTGAAGACGCAAAGGCGGTTGACCCATATGTGCAGATGCACAAGATTGCGTCATACGAGATAACACACTCTAGGCTAATTGAATTTGTGGCAGGCACCGGTAAGCCACTGATCCTGTCCACAGGCGCGGCCACGTACGACGACATCGAATGGGCGCTTGAGCATTTTCGTAAGCACGGCGGCAGGCAGGTGACGCTGATGCAGACCACTGCAAAATATCCCGCTCCTCTCTCTACTCTGAACCTTAAGGCAATTCCCACCCTTGCAAAGCGGTTTGGAGTGCCTGTAGGTCTCTCTGATCACAGTCGCGACCCTATTATCGGCCCTTTGGCAGCTGTTGCGCTTGGCGCAGTTGCGATTGAAAAGCATTTCACACTGCACAATTCTCTTCCCGGTCCAGACCATGCCTTTGCGCTGACTCCAAAAGAGCTAAAGGAAATGGTCCGCACAATAAGGGATGCGGAGAAGGCTCTCGGCAGCGCCGAAAAGCAGGTCTTGCCGGAAGAGCAAGAGCTTCGGGATTATGCCCAGCGGGGAATTCAGGCTACAAGAGCAATCAAGAAAGGAGAGGTGTTCAAGGAAGGAACCAATATCGACATCCTCAGACCTGGCAAGCAAAAGAAGGGGTTGCATCCAAAATTCCTGCCAAAGATAGAGGGGATGCGGGCTAAGAGGAATATGCCTGCCGGAGATGGAATCACCGATGCCGACTATTAATATATGCCGTATGCCTTGAGTTGTGAGACTATCGCCATGTTTACTAAGTTGCCTTCGTTGTCTCTTACAAACCTTCCATTGTCGTCCATCTTGAATATCTTTTTGTTAGTATAGCCGTCGACTATCTTGAAAAACTGCTCTTCGGTTATGCCAAAGAACTCGCAGAACTGCTGTACCCTGTTTCTGAATAGCTTGCCGTCGTACCTTTTCACAAGTTCAAAGCCGTGCTTCCTGCTGATCCTGCCGTTTCTGATGTCAATGGCCGCGTGGTCAGAAGCCCTACCAAAGCCATATTTTGTATATTTCAAATAATCGTGTATCGAAACCAAGTTACAGTCGAGGTTTTCATAGTCCACATAGGTCCCCTCAATTGGGCGTTCACTAACTGAAAAGCCATGTTTCTTGATAAGCTCAACCTGCCTCCTCGCATCCCATTTGATATAATAGCCAAGAAACAGTCCTGTCACGCCAGAATTTCTGAGCTCTTCTTCAGATGGGTACATGTATGGGAGGAGGTCTTTACGGGTTAGGCCATTTCTGCCGATCATGTCCTCGATCTTCATGTTCAATAGGCCACCGTACGTGTTGAGCCATTTTTTGTCCAAGACAGAATTTTCTGAAGCACTCGC
>JBDZWB010000247.1:0-2421 GCA_040255975.1 Nitrosopumilales archaeon | reverse complement strand
GCCAGAATCGATTTTGCCCGGTGGCTGGAGCGATCGCATAAGCGCAGCTCCAAGCGTGCTCTTGCCACACGCCGACTCGCCCACGATTCCAAGCGATTCACCCGCCGCAAGCTCAATGTTTACGCCGTCCACCGCCCTTATCTTGCCCTTTTCAGTGGCATAGTGCGCCTTGAGCCCAGTCACTGCAAGCTTTGGCAAACAGAAAAAATAATCCTTGCGCGTTATAAGAGGATTCTGGCAATTTGCAGAGCTGTTATATAACCCAAAAATCGAATAATGCAAGTTTATAATCATTGAAGTCTCTCATCTGCCCTTTTGATGCCAAGTCTGGCGTGCTGTGCACGAAATGTGAATCGAAACTAGAGTCCGGCGGAATCACGCACGATGACGTAAAGGCCGCAATCAAGCTGGCACGCCTTGCAGAAAAGGATCAGCAGGTAGACAAGTTCACGCTATTGCGGGGCGCGCAGGTTGACGACGACTTTGTGCTCGTGTTGAGGGGCCCAGATGTAGTCGCGCTCAGGAGCGATTCCGGCCTTGCAGAGAGGATAGAAGGCGAGTTTGGCCAGAAGGTGTGGTTCGTCGAGTCGGAAGTATCTGACAGGCGCTTTGTCGAAAGTCTGCTTGATCCACTCAAGGTTCTGTCTGTTAACCTGTTCTGGATGCCGGATGGCAGCAAGCTGACCAAGGCAGTAACGGCAGGCGACCCCAAAAGGGCGCGGGTTAATATAGAAAAGGTTGTAAAGATCGCCAAGGCAGTCAGGAAAATTGATCTGCTCGTCGAATTCGAGAACAGGTAGATAACAAATGGTGGACATAAAGAGGACGCACTATGCGCGCCAGCTGGACGAGACGCTGGTCGGGCAGCAGGTGAGGGTTGGAGGCTGGATCGAGGATGTACGCGACATCGGCAAGCTCGCATTTGTAACGATCAGAGACGTGACTGGGGCATGCCAGGCAATAGTCACTGGGGACAGCGTCAAGCTCGCCACTCAGGCGCCGAGGCAGAGCTCTGTAATGGTTGCTGGCGTCGTCCAAAAGAGCAAGGCAAAGGATTTTCCGGTAGAGCTCAAGGTAAGCGAATTCACAATACTCACAAAGGCAGTCCATCCATTGCCGATAGACCCGACAGGGCGCGTAGAGTCTGCAATCGACAAGAGGCTCGATTCACGCGCACTGGACCTTCGGACGCCAAGGGTGGCTGCGATTTTCCGGCTTCGATCCGCAGGTCTTGAGGTAGTAAGGGAAACCCTGCGCAAAGAGGGCTTTATCGAGGTAAATACTCCAAAGATAATAGGGAGTGCAAGCGAGGGCGGCGCTAACCTTTTTGGATTTGACTATTTTGGCAAGCGCAAGGCGTATCTTGCGCAGAGCCCGCAGTTGTACAAGGAGCAGTTGACGCTTGGCCTTGACAGGGTTTTTGAAATTGGACCATACTTCCGGGCAGAAAATTCGCACACGGTCAGGCACCTGACTGAATTTACGAGCATAGACATCGAAGCCGCATTCATGGACTATGAAGACGTAATGGATGTCGTTGAAAAAGTGGTGAAAAATGTTGCAGATGCATTCCGGGAAAAACACCGTGCTGACCTGCAGCTGACAGGCGGCAAAGAAATCTCGATTTCAAAGATCGACAGGCTGACCTACGAACAATGCCTTGAAGAACTGGCAAAGGAAGGTGAAAAGCTCCAGTTCGGAGATGACCTGTCAGACGCGGCGCTGCGCAAGCTGGGTGAAATACATCGCGGCTTTTATTTTATCATGGACTGGCCGTTGAAGCTAAAGCCCTTCTATATACATGAAAAAGAGGACGACCCAAAGCTTTCCAAGTCGTTTGATCTTCAGCACGGCTACCTGGAACTTGTCTCTGGCGGCAGGCGCTTGCACGACCCTGAAAAACTGAGGAGCCGGCTAGCAGAGCAAGGGCTCAACCCTGTCAGCTTTGAAGAGCACCTCAAGGCGTTTGACTGGGGCATGCCTCCGCACTCTGGCTGGGGGCTTGGCTATGACAGGCTCATGATGGTGCTGACTGGATCGCAGAACGTGCGCGATGTCGTTCTGTATCCAAGAGACACGGACAGGCTCAGCCCGTAACCCTTACCGCAACTTCTCTTACGTCGAGGTCATGGATGTACGCCTTGAAACTGTGCTCAGTGGTAGAATAGATTAGCCATACAACCGGGTTTATCTCCATGAATTTTCTGTCTGTGCTTGAAGGCACCGGCCTAGCAGGGTGAGAGTGGAATATACCGATCACCTGCAGTTTTTTTCTTTCTGCAAGATCATATGCTTGCAGCAACTCCTGCGGCTCGATACTAAACGACACCTGCGAGTTGTCTGCATTGTGCATCGGCAAGACCTCTGCAACCACATCGTCTCTGCCAAGCAGGAACGCGCAAGATTCGTTTGGAATAGAAT
>JBDZWB010000246.1:0-2426 GCA_040255975.1 Nitrosopumilales archaeon | reverse complement strand
AGTGAACGACAGGGCACGCTCGATGACTTCTGCAAGCATTGCAAATGCAGTTTCCTGTAACGAGTAGCATGTGTCAGAAGTGTTGGTTTTTTCGACAAGCTTTGTCGCCGCAGTCAGCAGGCCAGAAAACGAGACATCATTCCCCTTGACAATGTACGGCAGTTGCATGTACCGTCCAAAGGATTGTGCCGCCAGCTGTTCGATCCTGCCGCCGCATGGAGAAGCAAAGCCAATTGCCCTGCCAAACTGGTCAAGCAGTTGCCCGACAGTAATGTCCAATGTCTCTCCAAAGACGCGCCACCTGCCATAAGAGAAGGCAAGTATCATGGTGTGGCCGCCGGAAACTAGCAGAACAAGCGGATCGGAAGCACCCGTGAGCATTAAACCGAGCTCAATGTGACCCAGCGCATGATTGACCGACACCAGAGGTTTCTTGAAAAAGCCGGCGACTGTCCTTGCCACCACCGCGCCGACTCGCAAGCACGGACCCAACCCCGGCCCAGCAGAATATCCCACGATGTCGACATCTTTCATCGTGACGCCTGCAGACTGCAATGATTTTTGAAAAACAGCCGAGCTGGCCTCCATGTGGTGGCGCGAAGCCTCACGTGGATGTATCCCGCTTCCCTCCAGAGCCTTATAGATGTCGCGTTCATCTGAGAGTATCTTGCCTTTGGAATCCACTATAGAGCATCCAAAAGTGTGTGCAGTACTTTCAACCCCAAGGCACAGCATTGCTATCCCCTACTTGTTGCTGACACTATTTTAATCACGTCGCCGCTTTTCAGCTTGTGGTCAGCACCTATCCTCTGCTTTGTCCTAGCATCGACTGCATAGAGGAAGCCCTTTGCAAGGTCAGCGTGCACGGTCTGTGCAAGGTCCTTCGCGGTAGAACCTTCAGGAAGCAGCCTGACGTCTGGTAGAACATTGCCTTTCTTGTCTGCCAGTTTGAACTCGTCTTCCACGGGGTAGACCGGCACCATGCGCAATAGCTTAAAGCAGGCGATGTTGATTGCCTCTTGCACCCCTGTCGAACCATATTTTTGCATCAGTGTCCTGACAATATCAAGTGCATGTTGTTGCTGCGCGTTCAACACCACGTTTGGCTTGACATCAAACGAGCCATCTCCTGGCAGGTAATGAAGCACTCCTTTTTTTGATGCCTTTCTGAGGAGCGCCTCGGCCTCTGATGCGCAGGGGACCACTTCAAGGCCCGCGGCCTTTATTTTTTCAATGTTAGTTTCTGAGGACGGCAGGTCTGCCTTGTTGGCAGCTATTACAAACGGCTTGGCTTTTACACGCAGTACCTTGCAGAAGGCAAGTATATCTTCCTCCGTCCAGTTCACTGGCTTTTTCATTGCAAGGCCAGACGCATGTATCGCGGCTGCTATGACAGGCTCACCGATCGCAAGACCTGACAGACGTTTGGCAAGCATTTGCTCCAGCTTTTGTCCCTGCCCTTCGGCTTCCCTTGCATTTTTACCCCAGTCCCGGCTAACAAGGGCCGCAAGCCAGAGGTCAAACTCTTCTTCAACAAACTCAATGTCAAACATTGGGTCGCCCGTCCCTGCAGGAACTGATCTGCCCTGACTGTCGGTAGTGCCTGAAGCATCGACTACGTGTATTAGGGCGTCGGCCTGTCTTGCGTCATCAAGAAACTTGTTGCCAAGTCCCTTGCCTGCGTGGGCACCTGGTACCAAGCCGGCCACATCAACCAGCTTGACAGGAATGAACCTGTTGCCGTCAATGCACATTGAGTGCACGGGATTGTCTTGTACGCCAAACTCGCGGCAGACGCACTTTATCCTCGCAAAGGCCACGCCCACGTTGGGCTCGATCGTCGTAAAGGGATAGTTGGCTGCAGGCACGGCCAGTTCGGTCGCTGCATTAAAGAAAGTGGATTTGCCAACGTTGGCCTTGCCAATCAAGCCGATGATCAAGTTACGGTTACTCCCTCATTCCCGCATTAATGTCTTTCAAGATTTAATAAATTGCAGATTCAATACCAGTCCGTTGAACGCCGCTCAGCTTGCCAGAAAGCTCGGGCTTGAACAGCACCCAGAAGGCGGCTACTTCAAGCAGACATACCGGTCAGACAGGATAATAGACATCGAAGGGTACGACGGACCGCGCAACATTGCTACCGCGATCTATTACATGCTTGTCGGCAATGATTTTTCTGCATTTCACAGGATCACGTCCGACGAAATCTGGCATTACTATTCTGGAGGCACAGTCACGCTTTATGCAATAGGCAAAGATGGTGAGTTGTCGAAGATAAAAATCGGCAAGGGCAGGTCATTTCAAGTGATCATTAAAGCCAACACATGGTTTGCTGCCGCTCTTGACAGCAAGAATTCCTACTGTCTGCTGGGATGTACAGTATCTCCTGGATTTGACTACCGCGACTGGGAGCTTGGCGAAAG
>JBDZWB010000245.1:0-2435 GCA_040255975.1 Nitrosopumilales archaeon | reverse complement strand
CTCTTTAAGCAATATTGTACTATGTGACAATACTGCGTAGGCAATTCGTACGAAGCCGGGAGCCGGCGACACAATTGATACCAAGCGCCGGCTCCCGGGTTCTAATACCAAGCATTGGCTTTGGTATCACTGTCATGATAAGAAGCAGTGCATAAACTAAAAATGACATTGTTTAAACACATTTCAATTCATTCTTCGAAATCATGATTTGTGAATAAAATATACTATTTAAGGTCAGATAACAGATCTAACTCGCTTATTCTCAATGCATTTTTCCGATTCGTTTTTTTCAGTTTTTAAGTCATCTAACAATATGGTGGATCACATAATCATATAGCGCATGTAGGATTCCGTTTTCTGTCTGCAAAAGCCCAAGATGGATTGGATTAACTTATGTGTGCGATAGCCCGGCTGATAGGACTTGGCTTTTGCAAGCAGCTTTTCTGCCAAGCGCATAGCTTTTAACAGCAAGACAGCATAGCAACAGCGCAGTGCAACTGGTTAAAAAGTACGAGATACAGTCAAAGCAAAAGATAATCGATTTTCTAAACAGCCAGCCTGCGGGCAGGGTGGCCTCAATCGACAAAGATGGCTACCCGCAGGTAATCCCTATGAACTTTGTCTATCACGATAATGCAATCTATATGCACTCACATCCTTTCGGCGAAAAGCTGGACAACATCCGGAGAAACCCAAACGTCGGCTTTGAAGTTGACCAGCATGTTTGCTTTCTACCGTCGTACTATTTCCACCCTACAGATGCTTCACAGGCGGATACGCTTTACATCAGCGTGGTCATAAAGGGTAGGGCCGAACTCGTCCATGAGCCGGAGGAAAAGGCAAGGGCACTCAACGCACTCATGGAAAAGTACCAGAAGGAGGGCAGATACGAAGCGCTTGACGCAGGGATGCGTGTTGTCAAAGAAGTTGCGGTAATCAAGATCATACCAACAGACATGCGCGGCAAGTACAAGATAGGGCAGCATTGGGCCAAGCCATACCGGCTAAAGATGGCAGCGAGTATAATTGAGCGCGAAGGGCTGGAAAATGCAAGGCCTGTGCTCGCAATTATGGGGATAGAAGTCAAACCGGACGGCAGCCTAGAGATCAAGCAAGATCCGGTGATGTAGCACGACAAAATGCGCGATTCATACAGAATTTTTCGACGATTCGTGCGAGGCATGCAAGCAGGAATATCTAGATATGAAGGGTGTAGCCGAACCGAATCAGGAAAACAAAAAATACAAAGAGTTTACTGAAGAGCGCGCTAAAAAGCTGTACGAGGAACTCTTGTTGCAGTACCTGAAAAACGGGATAGGTGAAAATGAGGCTGCTAAGAAGGCAAAGGCGATAATAAGAAAGCAGTGCAGCATCAGAGGCATGCCGTTCTGGCCATGGGTCTGATCACTTTTTCTTTGAAGAGCTTGGAAATATCATCTGGCCGACGTCTTTGTACATCTTCAGGAACTGCTTGCCCTTTTCTGTAGTGTGGTACTCGCGATCAGTCTGGACATAGTCAAGCAGCCCTTTCTCTTCCAGAACTGAGAGATATTCCTTTAGCTGTGGAAAAGACAGAAAAGCCTTGTACATGATCTTGGTCTTGATGGCTCCGTCAACGGCTATTTCAAGAATTGCTGCGGCAATATCGGTCCTGCTTCTGTATTTCACGCTCAAGTGTTCGGAGTCGTACAATAAAAACTTCTCTAATAAACAACTAGTACATACTTCTGGTCACTGAGCTTCATGCCTTCCGATAAGTGCATAAACGTTCTGCAGGTGGTTGGACAAGTCGCTGAGCACTTCGATCTTTCTCTTTGGATAATTTGCAAAGCGGATGACGTTATCGATGAACTCGGTTATCTGAATTGTGGTCTCACCGGGCACTTCGATGCCCCTTCGCGTAAGTAGGTATGACTTGACAACCGAGCTCGCCTGTATGCCATTCAGAAAGTAGCTCTTGCCATCTGGCATTGCCGCCGCGGCCTTGGTGTACTGATCCTTGATAGATTCAATCTCGGCAGCTATCTGAATTTCCAATTTGTTCATCGATTCTACCAGATGCCTGATTCGGTCAGCTGTAGATTCGGTCACGCTAACAAAGCGCCTGTCCGGCATTAATAACTTGCACTCAGAAAAGATGTATCAAAACTATAGAAGAATTGAATAGCAAATTATTGAAGCAAGATTATATACACATCAACTAACCAATCTGCAATGACTGATTTGGTATTGGAAACGCATGACAGGTTTGCCGTTCTGTATGATCTTGCATTGTTGGTGGAAGATGGTGTCGCTGGCGAGGATGCACTTGCCTCATCTTCGCAACTTTCACGCAACCTCATCGGCGAGATGCTAGCATTCATGCTTGCGCAAGGCTACATAAAAACTGCCCATAGTGACAGCGAATTCAAAATTACCATGCTTGGCTCAAAATT
>JBDZWB010000045.1:0-9311 GCA_040255975.1 Nitrosopumilales archaeon | reverse complement strand
TGCCAGCTCACCGCTGGGCTCTCCGCCTCCGCCCTTTTTCATGTTGTTCCAGAACAGCGCGTGGTTGTTGTAGCCTCCGCCGTGGAAGTTCACTGCGCCCCTTGCATTCTCCGGGACAGAGTCGATATTCTTCAGGATGTCAACAACATCGTTCTTGTTTTGCCATTCGGGTCCAAGATTGCTCAGCGCCTTGTTCAAGCCGTCAGTATACGCTTGGTGGTGCTTTGTGTGATGAATTTCCATGGTTCTTGCGTCGATGTGTGGCTCCAATGCGTCGTACGAATAAGGCAATGGAGGGAGTGTAAAGTTAGCCATGCTTAATGACAGGTCAAAGGAAGAATATATTGTTTTTTTGCAAGGCTACTGCTTTCAGCTTGCCTGTGGCGTTATCTTTGAAAGCGAAATTGCGTGGTCGTCAATCATTGTTCCAACACCAACACCAACTCCCTGTATCTCTACCTGTAGGTCTGCAAGCTCTTGATCTGAGAGCATATATCTTTCAGACAATGCGCTTTTGACCTTTGTTTCAGGATCGGATATTTCGTTCATCTCTGAAGGTACGGTGATATCAAGAGTCCTTCCAATCATCTCTGCAGGGATTTTGCCACTTGTGTCGTTTGTTATCGCAAAAGTTATCTTGTCGACAAATAGTGCATGGGGAAGCTCGTCAAGTGCGTTTGCAGTGTAGAACGCTTGGACTTCAAGGATGTTGATGTCGTCGGAGCGGCCAAGAACGGTGGTCCCATCAGAGAGAGAGCCAAGCAGCCCTGGCTCAACTGGCACATTAACGATCACAAACCCTTCTACAAAGCTCTGGTTGTTACCAAGGACCTGGCGCAGGTCCTTGCACACTATTCCGGTTACGCCCTGTGGCTGCAGTGTCTTTAGTATCGAGTTCGTGTTTCTGCCGTCATTTGCGGTAGCACTCCACTGGATCTTTACCGGAAAGTCTTGTTTGTTCAACATGCCGATATCGGTGTCATAGTGCCCCGGTCTAAGTGGCCCTTCATCGCCGCGAATGGTACCACACTCGAACTTTACGTTGTAAATTATGTTGCTTATTTGGGTGCTGTTGTCTCTCTGACCTGCGGCAGAACTGTTGTTAGCAAGAATTGCCGTCCTGTCCTGCGCTGGCAGCATTGAAAACGCGGCCGCTATGACGACTGCCGCTGCTGCTATCGATGCTATCGTGACTGACTTTTGCCTTGACACCTGACAGATATAGTTGTCTATGAGATAATTAAATCATTGGAGCAAATGCATCAAGAAATAAATATGAAGCAGGTACAATCACTAATGTGAAAGCAGGCAGACAAAAGATACTGGCTTTTACTCTTCTTTCGATCCTTCCCCTTTCGATTATTGCAGTCACCGTACCCAGCCAAAAAGCGTTTGCGGACGGGCTTACTCAAGAAATGTTCAGCGCGTCGCTTGGCGGCAGGGAGGCAGAGCTCTTAGTCAAGGTGAACCCTCCGATTTTGACTGATGCAAACAGGGACGATGCATACATGCTATTGCGATTATACGATGCAAATAACAACCAGACAATCCGGGCTACGTCATACATTATCACCGTTGAAAAAGGAGTGGGAGAAAACGCCGAACATCTCTTTACGGATACGTTCTACTCAGACAACGGCCTTCTCCAGCTAAAGATACAGCCTGCAGAAGGTGACATACAGTTCTTTGGCACACGCGAGCAGTTCTTGCAAGCGCTGGTTGCCGATCCTGGCGGAACTGTGAACATCCGCGGGCCAATGTTCCTAGAAGGCGGCATATATCATCTCCGAATAGACATACTAGGCATAGACAACATCCGCAACCTCTTCCCACCTGATCAGATCCCAAGGTTCGATTCATGGCTCAGCGTGGGAGACATCTTTACAGAACGCGTACAGTACCAGGGTCAACCATACAACACGACGATAATATCGTACTATGACAAGGTGGAGGATTTTAATTTCAATGCTGCCGAACAACAGCTTTCTTGGTCAATGCCATTTGACTGGAATATCTCAAGAATTGAGGATACCAACATCTTTGTCCATGAAGAGGTCAAGATACCCAAATCGCTCGCAGGGCTGGGGGACGCCACTTCCTTTGCTGCGACTGTCAATGGCAATCTGATATCCGGCAGGATGCTTGCAATAGACCCATACTCTTCAGAGGAGGACCTTACTCTGCACTATCTGGTCAACAAAAACGACATTGTAAACATGGCTGGACAGGTTCCCACCGGATCTACAGAAATGACCTTTACGCTTGCGCCAGCAACTGGCGATAACGCACAGACGACTGGGGAAATGCTCACAGACAGCGGGAACGTTAACGTTCTCGTCGAATGGACTCCGAGCCAGCTGAGTGCGGGAACTGAGTCCTCGTTGAATCTCGCCTTCTCTGACGGTTTTACTGGACAGAGGATAACTGGCGACGTGAACTATAATCTGAGGATACTTGACCACAATGGCACCGAGGTCTACCGACAGTCGGATCTTGTCGCGCAAGGCGGAGTCGGCACTCAAACAATAGACTTTCCAAGTAACGAAAACTATCGCATGGAAGTAGAAATTACAGGTATAGTAACCGATGGCGAACAAGTGGACATGACAAGGAACGGCATAGCCAGAGGTACTGTAGTCGTGCCAGAATTTCCTGCAGGTGCAATAATTGCAGTAGCAGGTGTCCTTGGGGCGATAATAGTCGCTCAAAGATTTGCAAGGAAGATGCCTGGCGCTTAATGAAGGAATTCCACGACAGACTGTCTGAAAAGCTGTACATGGAAATGCCGGATACCTCGTCCGCATCGAATAAAGTGATGCTCCACATCGACCAGTTTGAAGTAGGACAAAGCTATGTCACGGCCAAAGTGGAAAACAGGTACGGCGACACTGTTAACATAAACATTGAGGGAGGCAGGCTTGGGATAGAGCTTCAGGAAAGTCTCTTCAAGACAAAGGACAGACAGCCGCGCCTTGCGTATCTGATGACCATAATAAATGACACTGGCAAGATATTGGTACGTAAACTTCCTGTGATTGGCGTCAAGGACTGGCTGCTGATATACGAAGACGACTTGTTCTTGCTTGCAGTGAAGGACGCCTATGACGAGATAGACATAAGGATAGTTGATTAAAATAGTCTGGCGAAGCGCAGTTTTTCTCACCTGCGCCCCCGCCAGACAGTTTGTTCCCCATCGGTTTGGTCGATGTAGGGATACTCTGGCACATTGACAATTTAAATGTGATGCTTCAACCAATGATGTCTAGGATCTTTGGTATTACCCTTTCATGATAAGTCGGCGCATCCAGGGAGATGCAGAGGAACCTGTCATTTGTTGCGGTAAGTGGCACAGATACAAGGGTTACCTTATCAAATTCAGTCATTTGGAACCGGATCTGGCCTAGATCTGACTCAAATTTTTTGTTGATTGCAAGTGCTTGGTACGCGCTATAAAATGAAGTGGCCTTTGTGTCATCTTCAGAATTGGCTTTGATGAGTGGAGACGGGATGTCTGATCGGTACCTGCCTATCAAGAGCTTGCCTTCACTGTTTATCACGCCAGCAAACCTGACAGCCTTGTCGGCATTCAGGATAGAGTCACACAACTTTTGAAGAAACTCTCGCTCTTCTTGCCCCATCCTTATGATCTTGGTAATATTATCGGAATATAAAACATACTGCATCAGAATCCTCTATATGTAATGTTATGCATGGTAGGTGCATGGAAGGAGAAGAGAACTACCAACCTCCTGTAGTATGCCCAAAGTGCGGCAGAACGACGAAATTTGGAGGCCAATGTGAGTGCCAACAGGTGCTGTGGTAACACCTTCCGGAAGAATCTCAATATTGCTCAAATAAATTGGTATGTATGGGTCAATTTTCACTAGAAATACCTTTAAATGACTATCAGCCCTACGAATGCCAGTAATGCCAGTAGTAGGTATAGATGATCTGGCTATCTATGTACCTAAGCTTTACCTCGACTACAAGGATTTTGCGGAAGCAAGAGGCATCGACCCGCAAAAGCTCGAGTACGGTATAGGAATCAAAAAGATGGCCATTGCTGACACCAACCAAGATCCTGCCTGCATGGCCGCGAATGCGTGCCTAAAGCTGATGCAGAGGAACCACCTTCATCCTGCAGACATTGGCAGGCTCTATGTCGCCACCGAGTCGTCGTTGGACGAGTCAAAGGCAATGAACTCTTTTGTTATCGGAATGCTCGAGCAGATTTATGGCGAAGGCTCATTTGAACACGCCGGCGGAATCGAATGCAAGTTTGCATGCGTCAGTGGATCCTATGCGCTTTACGATAATGCAAACTGGATAAGAGCTGAGGAAAATAACGGCAAGGCTGCGATTGTCATTGTAAGCGACATTGCAAAATACGACATGGGCTCTACAGGAGAATACACGCAGGGAGCCGGCGCAGTAGCACTTTTGATTAAGGAGAATCCGCGTCTGATGGCGTTTGACCAAAAAGTCGCTTCAACGACCATCAAGAACGAATACGACTTTTACCGCCCATTTGGCAAGGAAACACCACTTGTCAACGGCAGCTATTCGAACCTGCTGTATCTGATATCAGTAAGAAAGGCCTTTGACGCCTACAAGGAAAAGGCGATCAAATCCGGATTAATCAAGCTAAAAGATGGCGAATCGATAACCGACTATATCGACTTTTTTGCGGTGCACCTGCCGTACAGAAAGATGGGCGAAAAGGCACTTGCATATCTCTTGAGGCACGAATGGCGCCATCTTCCGCGCTGGAAGAACGTCATAAAGGAGATTGGGACAGCTGAGCCCCAGCCAAAGGATCCACGCGGCACCATAGAATCGATTCTCGCCGACACCGAGTTCATGAAGGCGGACGAACAGTTCAGGCGCGCGTTCATGCAAACGTCTTTCTACAATGAAGTTTACGAGAAAAAGATGGCAACTTCGCTCGAGGCATCAGCTATCATCGGCAATCTCTACACTGCCTCAATGTACATGGGTCTTCGAAGCCTGCTGGAGTTTGAGTTCAAGAAGGGCACAAACCTTGAAGGAAAGAGAATCGGCTTTGGATCGTACGGCAGCGGAAGCAGCGCCATGGTGTTCAGCGGCATAATTCAGCCAGAGTATGCACAGGTCGTGAGCAAGATGGACTTGGAGGAAGACATTGGTCCTCGTCAAAAACTGTCGATGGAAGAATATGAAAGACTGCACCGCAACGAGCGCGCGTTCACCGACTCTGTTGTGCGCGCCCACAAGGAATTCGTACTAGTCAAACTGGGCGGCACCACTGCAGACAAGGCCGGATTTCGGGAATACAACTACATAAGCTAGACATCATCCCATGGGCAACTCTGAAATCCTCTTGTGGCCAAACATTTCAATGTGGCTCTGCACATCCCGCGCAAACATGAACTTGGTTTCGCACTGGCGGCAGAAATAGATCATTTCAGCAGTATCTTCTGGCGGCGCCATGCTTTATGTTAGCCTTGATGGTATAATTGCTCCAGGATACTATTTTCTGTAAACAGACTCAGCTGACTACCTTGAACTCTATCCCTTTTTGCTTGAGAAATTCCACAAGCTTGTGTGCATGCCTTTCGTCCTCCATTTCAAGGCTCAGGTAAACACCTGCTGTGCCAGCAGGGATGTGCGAACTAAGTCTGTCATGCTCTACCTCGACTATGTTAATGCTCAGCTCGGAGATGCTGTCTACCACGCTCTTGAGTGCACCGGGCTTGTCTGGCAACAAGATAAAGATCTTGAGCATCCTCCCCATCTGCATTAGCCCCTTTGCAACGACCTGTCCAAGCAGGTACATGTCTACGTTACCGCCAGATAGGATCGTGACTACCTTGTCCTTCTTGCCTACACGAGCCTCGTTTGTGAGCAGGTATGCAAGGCTTGCCGCTCCAGCTGGCTCGACTACAAGCTTGGCGCGCTCCATTAGCAGGAACATTGTCTTGACTATGGAACCGTCATCGATCAATACCACATCGTCCAAGTATTTGCTCGCGACTTCAAAAGTCAGCTTTCCAGGCTGCTTTACTGCAATGCCATCTGCAATGCTATAGCCCTTTTTAGTGGATTGGAGTGAGCCCTTGGTCATGGACTCCTTCATAGCGGGAAAAGCCATTGACTCGACTCCAATTACCTTGATGTTTGGCTTTTTCGACTTGACCGCTATTGCGACGCCGGCCGCGAGTCCGCCTCCTCCCACTGGCAGATATATCTTGTCAACGTCTTGTAGGTCTTCAAGTATTTCAAGACCGATGGTTCCTTGTCCTGCAATTACGTCCGGATCGTCAAAAGCATGAATTATTGTCATGTCTTTTGCCATTGCGATCTCTTGAGTGGCCTCCCATGCCTCGTCATAGTTTGCGCCGCGCCTTACAACAGTCGCCCCATACGACCGAGTTGCCGCGACCTTGGCAGGAGATGCGTTCTGTGGCATGACAATCGTGCAAGGGATCTTTTTTATCGCGGCTGCATAGGCCACACCCTGCGCGTGATTGCCTGCAGAAGCAGCAATGACGCCATGACTAGCCTGCTCGTCTGATAGCTTGCTTACTTTGACAAATGCGCCACGCGCCTTGAAAGAACCTGTAACCTGAAGACATTCCAACTTCATAAACAGGTTTGTGCCAGAGAGACCCGAGAATGTCCTAGAGCTCTGGAGTGGTGTCTTTCTGATAGTCCCTGACAGTAGTTCGCGTGCATTGAGAATGTCCTCAATCTTTGGCATTCTCTGCTTTCTGTCGGGGTTCCACACATTGTCAAGGTTCATGAATATGCATCAGCAGTTGACGCCTTAATTATAATTTGTGCCAGTCGGACTGTCGCATGAATATATTCAAAAATTTAATGAAAAATAATGAGAAGGCCCTACTGGGGGCAGCCTTCCATTTTTTGTATCCAGTATCCGTTCTGCTTGATTGCCTTCTCTACAAAAGGCGGTGCTTCCTGTATGTGACAGAACTGGCACTCTTCTGACGTCATCTTTTGCCCGGCCTGACCCGCTGCATCAAGGTATTGCTTGCCATATTCAATCGCTTTGTCATGAGGGGTGCTTGCTTCTACTACGACGTCAAAGTGCATTATTTTGCCGTCCTTTTTCGTCACGTATGTGTCATAGACTGCGCATTCCATTTTACGATAAATCTGGATTTATGGTATTTATTCTATTTCCTTTTTCTCCACTCATGCAATACGTCCTCCATTGTGGTTTGGGCAGAGTTTAAATCAGATTTTTGTCATGATCCCAGCATGTTCCGCCGACCTTCCCTGATCAATTCAAAGGCAAAGGATTTCCCAAATGGCTTTGTCTGGATTAATACCGACAGGCCCTTGTCGCTTGCAGACCTGAAGGGATATGTGGTAGTCCTCGATTTCTGGACTTATTGCTGCATCAACTGCATGCACACACTTCCTGATCTTGAATGGATCGAGAAAAAGTACCATGGCAAGCCCGTAGTAGTCATTGGGGTACATTCTGCGAAGTTTGATAATGAGCAGGAGGCGGAAAACATCCGAGAGGCAATAGGCAGGTACGAGATCAACCACCCTGTCATAGCTGATAGGAACATGGAGATCTGGCAGTCGTACGGCGTGAGCGGCTGGCCAACAATTGTGGTCATTGATCCAAAAGGCAATGTCGTCTACCAGCAATCGGGCGAGGGTCAGCGCGAAAACCTCGACGACGTCATTTCTATATTGCTTGAACGCAACAAAGGGATTTTGGCACAAGAACCGCTTGCAATAAAAAAGCCGGTAGCCACATCTTCACGAACACTGTCGTATCCCGGCAAGCTATCCTTTTCACCAGATGGTAAGATGCTCGCCATCAGCGATTCGAACCATAACAGGATCCTTGTTGTCGATGCCGATAGTGGAAAAATAGTCCACAAGGTTGGAAGCGGGGTAAAGGATCTCCACGATGGCAGTTTCGAGCAGGCGCGGTTTTTCCGACCGCAAGGGGTCATTTGGGTAAATGAAAAAATCTATGTCGCCGACACTGAGAACCATGCACTGAGAGAGATTGATCTTAAGACAAAAGAAGTCAGGACTCTTGCAGGGAACGGCAGGCAAGGGTATTGGATCCAGTCTCCACAGGACGGTAGGATGACTCAACTAAGCTCCCCTTGGGACCTCGCGCACGACAGCGGCTTTATCTTTATTGCTATGGCCGGCCTGCACCAGATTTGGGCATATCAATTAGAAACTGGCAGGATAGGTCCGTTTGCAGGTAGCGGCTATGAAAATATTGTCGATGGCTCGCTTGCAGAAGCCCAGTTTGCCCAGCCAAGCGGCCTATCGATCTTTGGCAACTATCTTTATGTAGCAGATAGCGAGGTCTCCGCAGTGAGGAGAATAGATCTCAACCAGAGGGTAGTCCAGACGGCTGTGGGCGAAGGGCTATTTGTCTTTGGTCACAAGGACGGTCCGCTTGACTCCGCAAGGCTCCAACACCCACTCGGCGTCGCGTGCGAAGGCAACAGGATCTATGTCGCAGACACGTACAACCATGCGATAAGACTTATCGATCTTGCAGATCAAAAGGTGTCAACCCTTGTAGGCAGGCCAGAAATGAAGGCGGTGTGCAATGTTGACGACCCATCATGCGACACGCTTGGACTATTTGAGCCAAGCGATGTTGAAGTGCGCGGCAACAAACTCTACATCGCAGATACAAACAACCATCTGATTAGGATGTTCGACCTTGAAAAGAAGGTGCTCAGGACCATATCTATCAGAGAATAGGCTGGACATTCCTATAGTATTTTACATAGACCATGGAAAAGCCTGCGCCCATCGAAAATAATGCAATGCCTATGCCGGCGTTAAAGATCATGTCTTGCAGACTGTCCTGCATCTTGCTTCTGATTGATTCAGCATATGCATCCAGTATCTGATCGCTGCTGACGCAGCCAGGACATGCCGCAACTTCTTTGCTGATTGCGTCGTCTTCGACAGCGTCAGAGTAGTGCATACCTGCCCTTGCAAGGAATCCACTTCCTACCGTAAGAAACACGATAGAAGCTATCAGGAATATGTTCGTAGAATGAGAGCATGAAGGGCTATATTTAACCACTTGAGTGTAGCTCGGCGTCTATCCTGAACCTATATGATGATCTCTACAATTCATTTAATCTTGGAGTCTGTTTTCTTTATCTGAAACGACACTCCATGATCGTACAGGCTCTTTGTAATACTCTTTCCTAAGCCATCTTCAACAGCTCTTATCCTTCACTTGTCCTCGACAATGTCCACTGGTACATCGATTTCTGTCTCTATTTCAAGGACCATCTTTTTGTCTG
>JBDZWB010000244.1:0-2497 GCA_040255975.1 Nitrosopumilales archaeon | reverse complement strand
TTGATGCCCATTACATAATGGGGAGAAAGGTCAAGGTTGCCGTGGCTGGCGTCGGCAATTGCGCGTCAGCCCTTGTTCAAGGCACCCGTTATTACCAGAACAATTCCGAGGCACGCAAGCCGGACAATGACTGGATCGGCCTGACGGCCTACAGCATTGGAGGCATAGAGCCTTCGGACATCGAGTTCGTCGCAGCGTTTGACGTCGCAGACACCAAGGTCGGCAAAGACCTCTCTGAAGCGATCTTTGCCAAGCCAAACAACACGGTCAGAATAGTCAAAGAGATGGGCAAGATGGACGTCAAGGTCATGAAGGGAGAAGTGCACGACGGAATTGGTCGACACCTTTCCCAGAAGGTAAAGATAGCAAACACCCCCGCAGTCAATGTTTCCCAGGTACTCAAGGATACCGGTGCAGAGATGTTGCTCAGCTACCTGCCAGTGGGTAGCAGGCGCGGCACCCAATATTATGCAGAAGCTGCCCTTGAGGCAGGCTGTGGATTTATCAATGCGATTCCGGTTTTCATTGCGTCTACTCCAAAGTGGCAGCAGGCCTTTGCCGGCAGAGGTCTTCCTTGCGCTGGCGACGATGTGATGAGCCAGCTCGGTGCTACTGTCGTCCACAAGACATTGGTAAAGCTGTTTGTAGACAGGGGCGTCAAAATTGGCCAGACCTATCAGCTGAATATTGGGGGCGATATGGACTTTTACAACATGCTAGACGAGGAGCGGTTAGAAGACAAAAGGATAAGCAAAACCAGCGCAGTTGCAGCGATGGCGCCATATGAAATCCCAATGCGCATCGGCCCGTCGGACTTTGTTTCGTTTCTTGAAAATGACAAAGTTTGCTATATTTCAATAAAGGGCGAGTACTTTGGCGGGATTCCAGTCGAGCTTGATTTGAAGCTAAAGGTGGTTGATGCTTACAACAGCGCCGGTGTCATGATTGATGCCGTCAGGGCCACGAAAATAGCCATTGACAGAGGCATTTCCGGGCCTCTAGAGAGCATTTCAGCATACTGCTTCAAGCATCCGCCCGTGCAGATGCCGTATTCGGTCGCCAAGGCAAACTTTTTGGAGTTTGTCGAAGGCAAGCGCGAGCGCTAGTGAGATTAAAAAAATTTCACCAAAAGGAGCTGGATCGAACGCTACAACGCATAATTAGCCCTTGCGAAAACTCAACCCGATAGCTGTCGATTGGTTCACATCAAAAAGCTTGAAGTGTATGGATTCAAGTCGTTCGGCTTCAAGAACACCATAGTGCACTTTGAGAAGGGTCTTGTCGCTGTCACCGGCCCAAACGGCTCTGGCAAATCCAATATTCTGGACGCCATCATGTTTGCCATAGGGGAGAACAGCCCAAAGGCCCTCAGAGTGGACAAGTTCCAATCCCTCTTCCACGACAGCCATAACAGCAGCCACAGGCTCATAAGAGTAAGCCTTACTTTTGACAACCTTGACCGGGGCATCCCGATGGACGAGGATACTGTGACCCTCACACGCGAAATGGAAGGGCAGACGGGCGAGAGCCAGTATTCCCTCAACGGTAAGAAGGTGAGCAAGGCTGCCATAATGGAGCTTCTCGAGGTGGTACTTGCAGCCCCTAACAAGCTAAACATAGTCCAGCAGGGTATGATTACGAGAATATCAGAGCTCAACTCCGAGGAACGCAGGAAGATAATAGAGGACATTGTCGGGCTTTCCTATTTTGACGAGAAAAAGGCGGAGGCGATGAAGCAGCTTGACGAGGCCGACAGGAGACTAGAGGTAGCATTTGCAAGGATGGGCGAGATCCGAAAGCGCATAGACGAGCTTGAGGCTGAGAGGAATGACCAGTTGAGGTACGAGCAAATCGGCTCTGAGCTCAAGCGCTTCAAGGCAGTCCAGATCTCCAATAACATACGGAATGTGAGGCACAAGCTGACGACTAGCAACCAGATCCTAGAGAGCAACAACCAGAAATCATCCCAGCTCTCAAAACAGATCGAAGAACTGAGGCAGGAGATAGAGAAACTCGATGCCGAGAAGACCAAGTTCATGCAAGAGGTCGACGCGGCCACGCGGGCCAAGGCGCAGGTGGCAAGCAGGATTTCAAGCGTTGTTCACGATTCAGAACGTACAAAAGCGATGCTAGGCGAATATGAGCGCAGGATAGTCGAAATAGAGAGGAGGCTGCCGGCAATAGACGGCAGCAAACAGGTCATTGTCCAGAGAATTGAGGGCGCTCGCGCAGAGACGGAGAGGTTCAAGGCGACTATCGAGCAAAAGAAGGCAGAAGTGTCAGAGCTCAGGGCAAAGCTGAATGCGATTGATGCAGAAGTTGACGCCATAACTGCAAGGGTTGCAAAATATGCGGCCTTTAGGAACAGACTTGAAAAAAGACATGCAAGAATGTCTTCGCTCAAAGGCCAGATAGAGCTTGCAGCGGCAAGGGTTCAAGAAAAGGTCAACACTACAACTTACAAAAAGAGTTCGAACGACTCGGCGCTTGACACGCT
>JBDZWB010000044.1:0-9361 GCA_040255975.1 Nitrosopumilales archaeon | reverse complement strand
GCAACCGAAAAAAGATTTTAAGATTGAAAGGCGCTGACCGGAATGTATTTTGCCGGCCGGGCATGAGTTAACTATTTAAGGTCTGGTACGCGCTTTTGGCTATATGAAGGCAGCAGTATTCCGAGAGTACAACAAAGACCCGACAAAGGTCGTCAAGATTGAAGATATTGACGTTCCCAAAATCAAGCCAAACGAAGTTTTGATAAAAGTTGAAAGTGCAGCATATAATTACAATGATCTCTGGGCCATCTGGGGCGAGCCTGTCAAGACTCCGCTTCCCCACATTTCGGGAAGCGACGTGGCAGGCACAATAGTCGAGGTCGGTTCTGACGTCCAAAAGCTCAAGGTCGGCGACAGGATCGCGTCGCACTCTAACATGAGCTGCAGAGTGTGCGATGCATGCACCTCTGGCAGGGAATACGACTGCAACGACCGTTCCATCTGGGGATTCCAGACGGGTCCACTTTGGGGTGGATTTGCGCAATACACTCATCTTCCAGAAGTCAACGTGGTAAAGATAGCAGACAATGTTTCTTTCGATCAGGCTGCGGCGGTGTCGATGGTTGGCATGACGTCATGGCACATGCTCGTCGGACGCGCCAAGATAAAACCAGGCCAGCTCGTCCTTATCATGGGCGGAGGCTCTGGCGTTGGCATGGTGGGCATCCAGATTGCCAAGCTCTACAACTGCACGGTGATTGCCACTGCTGGCAACAAGGACAAGATGGACAAGTGCCTTCAGCTTGGAGCGGATTATGTTGTCAATCACAGGGAAGCCGACTGGTACAAGAAGGTGCGCGAAATCAACAAGAAGCTTGGACAGCCAGGAGTTGACGTAGTCTTTGAACACATTGGCAAGTCCGTCTTCCCGCAGGAAGTGGGCTTGCTAAAGATGGGTGGTACACTTGTTGCTACTGGTGCAACCACTGGCTATGACTCTACAATTGACCTAAGGTACCTTTTCTTCAAGGGCACTAACCTGCTTGGTTCAACACAGGGCACCAAGGCAGAACTTGAAGATGTGATGTACTGGGTCAGCAAGGGCAAGATCAACCCGGTCATTGATACTGTCCTGCCGTTCTCCGATATGGTAAAGGGTCACGTCATGATGGCAGAGGCACAGCAGTTCGGCAAGATATTGACAACCCCACAGAAACTCTAAACTATCCCTTCTTTCTTCCTCTTTTTGTCATGCTAAGAAGCCTGATATTCGTCCCTGGCAATAGCGCACGGTTTGTGGAAAAGGCCAAGACTCTTGCGGCTGACATAATTTGCTTTGACCTTGAAGACTCTGTGCCTGCCAACGAAAAAGGCGCGGCAAGAAAGATAATAGCTGACGCGATTTCGCACCGGCAGGAATATGCGAGACCCTTGTTTGTTCGAACGAACTCCCCAGAATCTGGGCTTGTAGCAGACGACCTCAAGGCAGCCATGCACAAGGGGATCGACGGAATAGTGATACCCAAAGTCAACGACGCGAAGGAAATGGTCAAGATAAGGACACAGGTGGCCGCCCTTGAAAAGAAGAACAGGACTGGCAAGGTATCCTTGATACCCTCTATCGAAACCACAAGGGGGGTGGTGAACGCCTACCAGATAGCTGGCGCAGATGACAGGATCAACGCGCTCGTCTTTGGCATGTTTGACTTTTTGTATGACATGGGGCTCGACTACGACGAAAACGATCCAGCCGGCTACACTTACGCTCGTGCAAAGATACCTGTTGACGCAAGGGCTGCTGGTGTGCAGTCGATAGACGCAATATGGCAAAAGATCGACGACCCCGAAGGACTTGTCAGGGACGCGACGTCTGCAAAGCGCCTAGGGTATTCCGGCAAGAGCATAATCCACCCAAGCCAGATAGAGCCGGTGCACAAGGTGTTCCTGCCGAGTAGGAGCGAGATCGAATGGGCCAGAAAGGTGGTAGAGGCTCTGGGCAACGCCATGGAAAATGGGCACGGCAGGGGTGCCGTGAGATTGGAGGGCAAGATGATAGATGCCGTGCACTACAAACAGGCAAAGGCAATTTTGGACACTGCACAAGGATGATCGGTGCATGTGCGTTTCAGTTGGAGCATGTGAAGCAGTTATAGTACCTTTGCGTAGATTATACACGAACTATCAGTATCTCAATTTCGCTGAATAATAGGATGATACCGCACTGATCGTAATCCTATCGGCACACTCACAGAGTGATCTATCATGCAGTATCGATCATAAATCTTTAAGACATTGAACAATGGCTAGAGTGCTATGAGCTTCCAAGACATTTCTATGAAAAAGCTGGCGATAATAATCATAGCCGCCGGCGTCATCGTAGTCTTTGTACTCTCTGGCTTTCAGGCAAGAAACGTGTTTGCCCCAAGCGTCACGGAGGAAGCTCAGGTATCGATAAAGCAGGGGACTACCTGCGTCGTAGAGGGTTCTGACAGGGTGCCAAGGGAAATACCCAACTGCCCATACAACCAGGGAGACACTGTCAGCATAACATACAAGCCGCAGCAGCCGGCCATTGAAAGGCACGAGCTTGTGAGCAGTAGTTCAAAATGAGATGAATTAATGCTGATCCCCCCAGTTTGTATGGAACTATATTATAGTAGAGAATATTTACGACATCTATGAATGGGGCGAGCGTTTGGTCTAAAATAAAGTATCCCAAGCTCGTGCTTTTAATCTCAACCTTTGTAATTGCTGCTGTCTTTTTTAGCGAAGCTAGGGCATATCCTCAGCTCAACGATTTTCTGGTATCCCTTGGCTACCCCGGCACATTTCTTGCCGGCATGTTGTACGCGTATGGATTTACCTCGGCGCCTGCCACTGCAATACTATTGATACTTGCATCAGAACAAGATCTTTTCGTTGCGGGATTGATCGGAGGCCTGGGAGCGTTGTTGAGCGATCTGATAATCTTCCTCTTTGTCAGGAATATCTTTACCGACGAGATAGAGAGGCTTAGGTCGAGATCGGTTTTTTTCCGCCAAAATGACGGCGACACCAAGTCAAAAAACATCCTTAAAAAATATCTGCTGATGGCAGTCGGAGGGTTTCTTATAGCCACGCCGCTTCCATCCGAGATAGGAATTACTTTGATGGCATCGATGAAAAACCTGAACGCCAGCAGGTTTTTGGTCATAGCTTACCTGCTTCATACAGCGGGGATTCTGATGATTCTTTTCGCAGGGAGCGTCGCAATCTAGCCCCAGATGAGCGGGACAAGAAGGCTTGTAAGCAGAGTCACGATGCCTACCCCTATGAACGCTAGAGGAATGCCCGCCCGGGCCATCTTGGCGACTGTTATGTGGCCGGTGGAAAACACGATTGCGTTTGGCGGTGTGCTTACTGGCATTATGAAACTATAGCTTGTGGCTATCGCAACTGGCGCCATGAGGAGTACGGGAGGCATTCCAAGTGAGGCTGCAAGTGAGGCGGTTATGGGGATGAAAAGGGCTGCAGTCGCAGTATTGCTGATAATCTCACCTGCAAATACAGTTACTGCAACTACAGCTAGTGTTATTATGATTGGATTTGGCATATTCCCAAGAAACACAAGCTGGCCTGCGATCCAGTCGTCAAGTTGCGTCGATGCAAAGCCATTGGCAAGGGCAAGACCTCCGCCAATCAATATCAGTACGCCCCAAGGGATCTTGATGGCAGTCTTCCAGTCGAGAAGCGCGCCACTGTTGTTATTGCCCGCCATGTCAGGATCGCTGTTCGTACCGACTCCCGATGTCTGCTGTTTAGTCAGAGGGAATCGGATTATGAACAGAGAGATGGCTGCAGCGATCGCTATCATGGAATCATCAATCATCGGGAGAGCATCCTTCCAGACAAGGCCTCTGGAAATCCATGCTGCTGCAGTAGCCACAAATACTGCCATGATTGCTTTTTCGTCTTTGGCCATCTTTCCAAGCTTTCCCAGTTCCCCTACTATCAGATCTTTTTCCTCAGCCAAGGAAGGTATGTCGGTCACTTTTGATCCGAAATTTGTCAGGTACCACCAGACTGCGAATAGAGATACGGCACTAACCGGCATTGCTACGAGCATCCACTGGATGAAAGAGACATCGACACCCGAGAGCGATTGCGCCAATGAGGCAAAGATCGCGTTCGGAGGCGTACCAATCAACGTAGCCATCCCTCCGATGCTTGCCGAATAGGCGATTGCAAGTAGGAGACACGTTGCAAACATATCTTTGTGTTTTGAATGTAGGGTCTGCGAGCCGGAAAATTGAGATATGACTGCCACCGCTATCGGCAGCATGAGCAGCGTGGTTGCAGTATTGCTCATCCACGCGCTCATAAAGCCGGTTACTATCATGAATGCCGCAACAATGTATTTTGGCTTGGTCCCAAATATCCTAAGCATCGTCAAGGCAAACCTTTTGTGCAACCCAGATTTTTCAATTGCCTTGGCTATCAAGAATCCCCCTAGGAAGAGAAATACAATCGGGTCTGCATAAGATGCCGCCGTATCTCCAACATTGGAAACTCCAAGCGATGGAAATATTGCCAATGGCAATAGCGCAGTCACGTAAATTGGAATTGCCTCTGTTATCCACCACGCGGCCATCCAAAGGGTAGTTGCAAGCACTATTCGTGCTCCAAAAGACAGAGCATCGTCAGAGGGGGCTGATAGAATTGTGACAAAAAAGAGCGCAGGACCAAGGATAAGGCCGAGCTTTTTTATATGTTGCAGTCTAGGTCCTTCTGCCACCATTCTAGATGTAGGCTGTACTGATATTATATAAGTGCAAAATATGAACTGAAATTTTTGCGGCGAGATTCCCAAGATATTGCTATTGCCTTGACATGAATTTCTTGATCGCAATGATTCCTGCATAGTATGGAATGTTATAGACTGCAGCAAGCGCAGCGACTTGTGGACCAAAGAACTGGAATGCAAGCACCGCTACAAGCACATTATTGATGTAGCTCATAGATATCAAGCCAGCGTTCCTTTCATGTCTGTCACCAGCCGCAGTAGTATAGCCCACAATTCCGTAGGCTATGTAGCATAGAAAAGCTGTCAAGATTGTTTGCAGCAAAAATCCTTGTTCTTCGTAGAAATAGCTGGAGAACTTCGCAAACATACCAAAATTGATCAAGACGATAAAGATCAGCGACAGCGAAAACGAGTTTTCATCGGCAAACCTTGATGCGACAGGGAAATGCTTTTTCGTAAGCCAACCAGCCGCAAGAGGAGTGAAAAGCGCGACAGCAAGGAGGACTATCATATCCAGCACTTGAATTTCCAGTTGCGAACCTACCAGCACATAGACTAGGGAAGGGAGGACAAAGGGAACTGCAAGAGAAGTTGCCAGTATCATGCCCACCACGAGGGGAAGCCGGCCGCCAATCAGGTTGACCACAAAGGGCGCACCAAGCCCGGTTGAGATGCCAGAAAGGAGCAGAACCGACAGCGCAAACGGCTGATAAACAAAATATACGATAGCGTACATGCCGAGAGGTAATGCCACCAGCTTTACCGCAGACAGCAAGGCGAGCCGATGGGGCTTTGTAAATGTGGACAAAAGATCAGAGGCAGTGAGCCTGATTAGGTTGAAGAAAAGGAGCGCTCCTAGCCAGACGAGGATGTAGGGCTCAACCAACAGACCAGCGGTCGGTAGGAGCACGCCTGCAGCCATTGATCCGGCTATACAGGTTGCAAGCACTGCATTGTCATGGCGCAAGCGATTTCAACTGCTGTATCATTTCTTTAGCATAGTCAAATCCCTGTTGCCAGAACTCTTCTCTAGATATGTCGATTCCCGCTTCCATCAGGAGCTCTTCAGGCTTTCTCGATCCGCCAGCAGACAGTATCTTGATGTACCTAGACACAAACGGCCTGCCTTCAAGCTTGTACTGGCGATAGAGGGACAGCACCAACAGGTTGCCAAATGAGTATGCATAGGTGTAGAAAGGAGTGTGGTAAAAGTGTGGGATGTAAACCCACTCCCATTGGAAATCGAGCGATAATGCAATCGAACTACCAAACTGCTCTTTGAGGTTGTCTAAGTAGATCTTGGCAACCGCATCTATCGTTACATTACTTTCGGCTATCGCTCTATGCGCGTCGATTTCAAAGAGCGTGAAATATGCCTGCCTTATAGTGGTGGCATACATGTCATCTATCTTTTCTGCAAGCAAAACCCTGCGCTCCCTGTCTGTCATCTTTTCTGCCAGCTTTTCAGTTAGTAACATCTCTGCAAATACAGATGCTGTTTCGGCAAGCGGCAGCGGTGCGTGTGATACCATTATTGGCATTTCTGACGCAAGCATGCTGTGGATGGCATGACCAAACTCGTGTGCAAATGTCGCTACGTCTCGGGTCTGACCGTCAAAGTTCAGAAGAACATAGGGGGTCCTTTTGGGTGTGACCGTATAGCAGAATGCTCCACCACGCTTTGCCTTTCTGATCTCAGAGTCGACATGACGCTCTGCAAAAACACGCTCGGCAAGCCTGCGAACCTGTGGGTCAAAGTCCCCAAAGGTGTCAAGTACGCTTGTCACGGCCTTGCCGTAAGTGAATTTTTTGCTATCCGCAGTTTTGTTTGAAATGGGAGCGTAGAGGTCGTACCTTCGCAGCTTTTTCATTCCAAGCATCGCAGCCTTTTCTCTAAAATAATCCTGAAAGATAGCTGCGTTCTTCCTACAGGATGCGAGCAGAGCTTCGACTGTCGCGTCATCAAGGTTGTTTGCAGTGTTGCGTACCGAGATGGAAGACTTGTAGCCTCGCATCGAGATCGCTTCATCGCGCCATTGTATTGCGATATTCTGGTAGATCTCGCCTAGGACTCCGCTATTCTTCCTATAGATTTCTAGCAGGGATTTGTATGCCGCCTCTCTGATTTTTGCGTCGGTGCTCCTTACAAGCGACACCAGCTTTTCCTTGTTGTCAAATTTTTTTTCGATGACTTTTTTGCCGCGCTTTAGCTTCATCGTGAACTCAAAGGAGCTTGTCATCTTGTCATAGATCTTTACCAAGGCCCTAGAGCCTGTAACGTCAAGGGTATTGATGATCCTCTCTTCTGGCTCGCTCAGCGAATATTTTGCAACCAAGCGCTTGTGTCGGAAGTATTCCTTGTATACACGCGGGATGGCATCGATCAGCCTGTTTGCATTTGCATCGTCAAGCTGCTTTTTGAACCAGAGATCAAAGAAAAGCATCCTGTTTCCAACGTCTGATGCGAGCTTTTCAAGTCTGATTACAAGAGCCGATGCTTCATTAGAAGATGTGTCGGCATAATAGCGCAGGTGGGCATAGCCGCTTGCTATGGAGATCTTTTCAGAGATATCTTCGATCGCGTGGATCAGATTCTCAAATTCCACCGAGGAAATGTCTGGCTGGAGGGTCTGTCTGTTTTTTTCAAACTGCGTGACTCGTTCTTCAATAGATTTCAAGAGTAGAGCAAATTCATCACCGGAAGGGTTTTTGACAAGGTCGGTCAGGTCCCACCGTCCAACCTTCAGAGCCGCAAAGGCAGTCATAGCGACAGGCACATACGCCACCGCCGTCACATATGTACCTTGTTGAGCGGCGGATAAACAATCGCGACTAGGAACAGCTATATGGGATTGCAGCGCCGGAGGCTTGCTTGTATTCGTGGAACAAGTTTGGCCGAGAGGCGGAATATGTAGTAGCGCTCTACCTAAAGACAGCTGGATGGGATGTACAGTTATCGCCTGCAAGTAGGGGACCGGCAGACATCGTAGCTACCTTTGATGACCAGAGATGGTTCATACAAGTCAAGGCGAGCTCGGGCATACCGCGACTGAAAGGCTTTGAAATAAAGAGGCTAATGGACCTTGCAGAGAACAACAGCGGCCTGCCCGTAGTGTCGACGTTTCAGCCGTTTCCGGGAGGCGGCTTCTCAATAGGCAACTACTCAATATTGTTCTATGAACTTGATAGCTGGCGGATCATCAACCCTGTTGGATTTCAGGAGCATGGAGGTTGCAGCGCTTTGCGATCCAGAATTCGCTTCCACGGATCAGATACTTGAATTCGTCGTCATGCCTTTCGCAAAAATAAATTATCATCTTGAATCCGTCGAACTGTATCTCCTTCTCAAAGCTCTTCTCGACCTTCTCGTAGTCGCCCTCCTTGCTCGCTTCAGAATAGTCCACCATCTCGGTTTCTTTGAGAACAATGTAAAAGTCGGCCAGTTCAAAGCAGCCAGCGGCTTGGCAGAAAGGTCGTGATGTTTTTTCTCCTCGATTTTGAAAGGTTCTTGTCATTTGAGAATGTTCTACTATATCCTTCTTAGTATAAATGAGTTAACATAGACTATAGAGAATACTAACATTGATCTTAAATAGATGAATCAACCAATCAGAGATCACTCGCATTTGCGGGTTTCAGCATGGAATGATGGCGTAGGCGAGCAATATGCGCGTACCCAGGCGTAATATGGCCGAAGGTGGCGTTGCATGATAATGCCTACCTTTCCGTGCTGTCACAGTTCTACCTTTTCAACCTTATCGCAATAATGCCCGGATTGAGGCCGGCCCTGTGCAAAGGATCTTGGTTATCTGACTACCAACACAGAGCATTTTGCATGGGACACGACTCCGCTTGCAACGCTTCCCAGCAGGAAGCGCTTTATCCCTGATCTCCCATGTGTACCAATGACTATGAGGTCTGCTTTTTTGTCTTCGGCATAGTTTACGATCGAGTCGGCGGCAGACACTATGTCAAGTATTGTATCTGCCGAAAACTTTACCCCTTCCTTTTCAGCCTCTGCTCCTATTTTCTTGTACCATGCATCCGCTTGCCGCTTGGCCTCCTCGATAAAGCGTACTATTGCGATACCTGCAGTCCTGTATTCTATATAGGGCGGGTTGACCACCGCATGTAAAAAGACTAATTCCGCATCTGCCAACTTGGCTAGCTTGATCGCATACCTAGCTGCATTGAATGATGGGTTAGAGCCATCCAGAGGCACCAATATCTTCTTCAACTTTATCTCTGACATCTATCTAACCCTCTGGAATGCTTCCACCAAATCCCTTGCGGTAACCATGGCTACAATTTCATTCCCCTTTGTCAAGGGCAGCCTCTTGATCTTGCGGGAAAACATTATCTTGGCCGCATCCTTTGCACCTGTCCCCACATTTGCAGTCACTACAGGGTACGTGCTGTATGCTCCCACTCTTTCTTCAATGTCAACGTGCTCTCTTAGGACCTTATTGAGCAGATCCCTTTCGGTGAATATTGCATAAGGGGAGCCGTTTGTACTCATGACCACGCTCCCGATTCTCTTTTTGATCATCATTTTGGCGGCTGCAAGAATCGTATTGTTTGGCTCAAGTATAAAGATCTTGTTTGTCATAACACCTTCTATTGATGGGTTCCTGTCAG
>JBDZWB010000043.1:0-9565 GCA_040255975.1 Nitrosopumilales archaeon | reverse complement strand
CTCCGGAACAGCTGAAGGCAGTTGAAGAGTATGCAAAGAAAAGGGGCATGCTCAACGCAAGCCAGGCAATAGAAGATCTGGCAAAATAAAATTTTTTACAGCGCGCCTTCGCCGCGCTGCTTTGATCCAATGTCGATTGCTTCGTCGACATCAGAGACGAATATCTTGCCTTCGCCCGCCAGCCCGGTGCTGGTGCTCTGCAGGATCTTGTCGATTACCTTGTTTGCCATCGAGTCAGTGGTGACGACTACTATTGTCGAGTTTACGTTGAACTCTGGTCGATACATCCCAGTGCCTCTTCCCGAATGGACTTCCTGGCGAGGTATCTGGCCTTGACCCTTAGAGTCATAATAGGTATAGCCACCCAAGTCCAATTCTTTCAGTGCCGCAAATGCCTTGTCTAGTCTTGCGGAAGGAACAATCGCTTCGATTCTCTTCATAATGTGAACCCAGTCAGCTAGGCATCGCTTTTATTAAAGCATTTTGTATTGCGCGAAATATGTTGAATTCTGAGGGTTATGATAAAAAATTTCTAATTAAGTAAAAAGAAAAATGGAGAAAGTCAGCACGAGCTGACTATTGCTCCTTTCTAACCAGTGCTATTTCCGGTACCTGTCTGGTTCCCTGTGTCAGTGGCGTTGCCTGTGCTAGTGGTGTTACCTGTGTCGGTTTGGTTTCCGGTACCTGTCGCGTTCGTGCCCGTGTCTGTCATGTTGGACGCGGTATCTGTTTGAGTTGCATTGGTGGTCCCACCGATATTGCCCAACATTGACGGGCCAGAGACTTCACTACTACCTTTTGGAGGAACCCACGTTCCTTCTGGATGGTCGTTGGCAGTGGCGTCAGGTGTAGCCAAGACGGCAAATGCTGCACCCTTGACTACGTCATTCATTGCATGGTCGACACCTACATAGAGGCCCTCTTCAGGGAATGTTGCTTCAATTACAGAACCTGATCCTGGCGGAATCCACCATGTTTCGTCATTCTTCATCTGCGTTCCAAGCCGGTTCTTGATAAAGCCATCCCGTACATCAATGATGCCGCTGATGAAGTGGAATGCTACGCCGTCGTTTGGACCCGCGTTGATGATGTACCACCTTGTAAGCTCGCCAGGCTGAACTTGGAATACTTCTGCGTCAGGGTTCAATGGCAGCTGTGCTATTGCACCTATTGCAGGGACGTATTTGTGTGCCATGCCATTTGTCATAACAATGTCTGGGTTGCCTGTAAGGAACTGGCCTACGTCAAAGGTGCCTGTGCCGTTTGCGGAAGTAAAGACGCCTTCAACGTTGTTACTATAGATTTCACCAAACACCACGTAGAATTCTTTTGCTGGCTTTTCATTCTGCGGATGTACCACGATGCCGCCGTACATTCCGTTTGCAATGTGTTCCCATACGCCGTTGAGGCCGTCAGCACCACAGTGGTAATAAAACACTCCTGCATATGGCGGCTTCCATGTCCAAGTCACTTGTTCACCGCTTTGGACAGTAGATCCAGTGTCACTGGCATTAGCTCCAACTGCTGCATTTGGACCAAATCCTGCATGGAAGTCAATGCTGTGTATAACTTCACCAGAATTTATCAACGTGAATTCAATTGTGTCCCCTTGGTCCACAGATATGACTGGTCCTGGGGTAGTTCCATTGAATACCATTGCCCTATACGTCACACCGCCTGGATGCAATGCGTTATCTGGAGCTATCTGTACGTCCATTTCGTCTGCTATTAGAAGCACCTTTTTCGTCGTGCCGGTGGATTGCGCTTGTGCGCTAAAGTCGAGCTGGCCAAGAGGGCCAAAAACAACAAATCCAACCAGCAGAACGCCTGCTGCAATTCCTGCTATAACGGGTTTGTTCATTGACGGGCAATGACCTATTCAGGTATTAAAAATTTTTTGATTTTTTTAACTATTTTCTAATTATAGTATAATGATTAGTATAAATTGATAGAATATTTATAGTAAATAAAGTACTATATGCAGAGTCCAAAACGAGCGACGACATACGTTTTTGTACCCGTGCGGGCAAGTAATTTCGCTTGCACATTTTCGGCAAAAAGCAGGTTGTAAATTGCTCGATATGTGGAAAAGAGCTTGGCCGCCACAGGTACAAGCCCGGAGAAGACTGGGGCATACAAGGCCTGCTATGCTCAGACTGCCACATCGAAAAGACAAGGGAGTTCATGCTCAAGCAGGAAGAAGAGCCAGACGTTTGCGCGGTGTGTGGCAAGGAGCTTGGCGATGTAGCCAATAAACCGCGATGGCAGTGGGAAATGGAACCGGGCTCGCTGCTATGCGATAGCTGTTATCGTAAAAAAGATGCAGACTATAACAAAAAGACAAACTTTTGCGCCATCTGCAACGGCAAGCTAGGCATGTTCTACTACCATCCAAAGCCGGCGTGGCACATAGAAGGGAACCTGTGCAGAAAGTGCTGGGACAACAAAAACGCGAGTGACTAATATGTTCAAAAAGCATCAATGCGAAAAGTGTGGAATCAAATTTGGCAAGATTGAAGAGCTCATGCATCATCAGCAAATCGCGCACGAGCAGCGACTATACATGTGCAACGAATGCAATATGGGTTTTGAAGGGATGGAGCAGATGCGCGACCACGCAAGAAAATTCCATTCATACAACAGGATAAAAGAAGAAGAAAAGACCTAGATTGCCTTTAGCTGCTTTACTATTGGTGGCCTAGCTTTGCGAAACACCCTGAACCCGCAGATGCACTTTATCTCGGGCAGCCTTGACAGTTCTTCCACGGTCACCGGCGTCCCGCAGCGCATGCACTCATAAGTTACGTTACCGCCTCCGTTTGAAGCTGCCATCCTGATTTTTGGATTGCCGCCCACATTTTAAGCTATAGTAGAGTGCTGCTGTAGGCGCTTGTTCTGCCGGATTGCAGACTGGGCAGCCGCCAAGATGGCTATTGGTATCCTGTGGGACGAGGCGCTCACATAATCAAGCCCGGCAGCACTGCAGAACTCTATCGAGCGTGGGTCTCCTCCGTGTTCTCCACAAATCCCTATCTCGATGTCCTTCTTCTCGTTTCTTGCCATATCTACCGCCATCTTCATCAGCCTGCCCACACCTTTTGTGTCGAGGCTCTGGAACGGGTTCACGTTCACGATCCCTTTTTCCAAGTAGAACGGCAGAAACTTGCCCTCTGCGTCTTCTCTGCTAAAGCTGAACGTGGCCTGTGTAAGGTCGTTGGTGCCAAAACTGATAAAATCTACCACGTGGGCAATGTCATCAGCCACAAGGCATGCCCGGACAACTTCTACCATGCTACCAAACTTGATTTTGAGCTTTATCCTGTGGCGGTGCTCTACTTCCCTCTTTATTGATTCAAATATCTGCCGGACTGTCGATAGTTCTTCAACCAAGCCGACCTGCGGCACCATTATCTGCGGCTCGACTGACATGCCTTCTTTTGTGAGCTCGGCGGCAGCTTCGCACACCGACCGGATCTGGGTTTCATAGATCTCGGGGAACGAAATCCCCATCCTCACCCCCCTGTGCCCCAACATAGGGTTTATCTCTGACAGCTCGTGCACACGATGAAGAATCTTTTCAATCCGGGTAATTTCCTGAGCATTGCTGTTTGCCGACTTAAGCTCAAATATCTTTTGCATCAGGTCCTCTTCCTTTGGCAGGAACTCGTGCAGTGGTGGGTCAAGCAGCCTAATGGTGACGGGCAGACCCTTCATTTCTTTCAGGATAGCCTTAAAGTCAGACCGCTGGAGAGGCTCTAGCTCTGCAAGGGCCTTCCTGCGCTCGTCTTCGTCCTCAGCCATAATCATGTTGACAAACTGCAATATCCTGTCATGCTGGTTGAACATGCGCTCTGTCCTACAGAGGCCTATCCCCTCCGCACCGTACTTGCGGGCAAGTATTGCGCTCTCCACCGTGTCGGCGTTTGCCCTTATCTTGATCCCTTTCATCTCAGAAGACCACTGCAGCAGCTCTTTGAACTCTGCCGTAATCTCTGGCTCCACCGTAGGGATCTCACCTGCATAGACTCTGCCTGTAGAGCCGTCTATCGTTATCTTTTGGCCCTCACTCACCATCTTTTTGCCGCCGATGCTAAAGCTTCTGCCTTCCTGATCGATCTCTATCTGCGAGCAGCCCACCACGCAGGGCTTACCCATCCCGCGTGTGACCACCGCCGCATGAGACGTTTTGCCGCCGCGGCTTGTCAGTATGCCGGCAGACTGGAAGAATGCCGGCACGTCATCAGGTTTTGTGTCCTCCCTGACTAGAATGACTTTGTTGCCTTTCTTGCCAAGAGCCTCTGCGCGTGCGACATCAAATACCGCGATGCCGCTGGCGGCACCCGGTGACGCACCAACTCCAGTGGCAATTGCCTTTTGCTTTGAATGCGGATCTATGCGCCGATACAGGATCTGTTCAAGACCTTCCGGATCTATCCGCTCCAGCGCTGCTGTCTTGCTAATTAGGCCCTCGTGGTAGAGGTCTATCGAAGTCTTGACGGCTGCGACTGCGTTCATTTTGGCGGCCCTTGTCTGGAGGATGTAAAGCCTGCCCTTTTCTACTGTAAACTCGACGTCTTGCGGCTCTTTAAAGTAATTTTCGAGCCTTTCGCATACCTTTACCAGCTGCGTATATACTTCGGGCATTTCGCTCACAAGCGAGTCGATGTGCTTTGGGATGATCTTGCCCGACACGACATCCTCTCCCTGTGCGTTTACAAGGTAGTCCCCATAGAGCCTCTTTTCGCCCGTCTCCGGGTCTCGGGTGAACACCACGCCGGTGCAGCTGTCTGCGCCCATGTTTCCAAAGACCATTGCAACTATCGTCACAGCAGTACCGTTGGCAGTATCAGAAGTAATGTTGTACTGCCTGCGATATTCCACAGCGCGCTTGCCAGTCCATGACCGGAACACCGCGTCGATTGCAAGCTCTAGCTGTTTGTACGGGTCGGCAGGAAATTTCCTGCCGGCGGTTTCGCAAATTGATTTGAACGATGTGGCAATGCCCTTGATCACCTTTGGGTTTGACAGATCTTTGCCAGTGAGCATGCTGTCAAATTTCTTGTCGTCGATCCCAAGCACGATCTTGCCAAACATCTGAATGAACCGGCGGTACGCATCCCATGCAAATCTTTGGTCGTTGCTACGCCTTGCAAGACCTTCCACCGTTTCGTCGTTGAGGCCAAGGTTGAGGATCGTGTCCATCATGCCGGGCATTGATACAGGTGCTCCAGAGCGCACCGATACAAGGAGCGGATTGCCAGGGTCGCCGAATTTTTTCCCTGTTGTGGCTTCAAGCCGCCTTATCGACTTTCGTACCTCGTCCATCAGACCGTCGGGTAGGCGCTTGCCAGCTTCGTAAAATTTTTCACAAATTTCAGTGGTGATTATAAAGCCTGGCGGGACTGGCAATCCAAGCCGTGTCATTTCTACAAGGCCAGCTCCCTTGCCTCCAAGAAGTGCCTTGTTAGCACCGTCAGCTTCTTCGAAAAAGTATACCGGCTTGACGATGGCAGGTGGTTTGCCATAACCCTCATCTGACATATGAGATGATGATCAGCTGTTTTGTTGGTTTAAAACGTTGTGCACACACACCGCAAGTTTCAAATCTTTGCCCCCTCTGTTACAGTGGGGCTGGGCGGGCTGGCGTCTCTGGGTGATCGCATTGTCTGACATTTTGCCAGTTCCACTGCTTATACAGGCGCTCGACCTATTTGGCACCATGGCCTTTGCAGTCACGGGCGCCTTCAAGGCAATAGAGCACAAATCCGACATTGTGGGAATAGTCATACTTGCAACAATGACAGGCGTCGCCGGTGGAGTAATGAGGGATGTCATCTTTGGCAGGATACCTCCACTTGCAATAATCAACCCGCTTTATCTGATAATCACCGTGGCGACGGCAGTAGCAATGTTCTTTCTATACAGGTCGCTCAAGAAGCACTGGAACCTGTTTCTAAAGTTTGACGCGATTGGGCTTGGTGTGTTTACCGTGATCGGCGCAACATTTGCCTACAACCTGTTTGGGCTCAACTTTCTAGCCATGGCCTTCGCAGGGGTCCTCACTGCCATAGGTGGAGGCATCCTGCGCGACGTATTTGTCAACGAAATGCCCATAGTGTTTGTCAAAGAGCTGTACGCGTCTGCAAGCTTTATTGGAGTCGTGATATTTTTCGGGCTGCTCTCAGCAGGCATAGACCTGAACATTGCGGCCATACCAAGCATCGTTGCGGCCACTGCGCTCAGGCTGCTTGCCATTAAATACAACTGGAACCTGCCGCTGCCAAAGACTTAGGTGCATGTGCGTATTTCCAAATTTTCTAACTGATTGCTCGAAGGAATTAACTACTTTTCATTCCTGCGGCGAGTTCGGCTATCTTGACTGCCCAAGACCTTGCCTTAATTACGCCGCTTGCCACAAGAATGCCCTGAGAACCCAGCTCCATTGCCTTGGCAATGTCGCCCCTGTCGGTAATGCCTGCCCCGCAGATGACTTTTGATCTCGATCCCGCGGCTTCTATCGACTTTGTTATTATCTGAGGATTCTCCTTTGACACTGCCCTGCCGCTACCGATAAGTTCCGGTGGCTCTATTGCGATAAAGTCCGGCTGGAACACAGATATCTCCATGACCTCCCATGGTTCCCGGGCGCACACTATTGAAGTCATGCGCAGGCTTTTCAGCCGCTCTACCAGAGAGGCGATCTGCTTCATCTCTATCCGATGTTCGCTATGGTTTATCAGCGACCCAACGGCTCCGTACGACTTGGCGATCTCTGGCAGGAAATAGCCTGTAGAGGATCCTGTTTTCTCGCTGTCGACGTGCTGGCATATAACAGGCATCTTGACGCTCTTGGCGACAAGTGCAAAGGCAGGCTGCGGAGGCGCAAGCACTATTTCCACCTTGAGTTTTTTTGCCACTGCCTGCGCAGCTTTTGCCAGCTTTACAGCCTTCTCTCCAGAAACCTCTTCATAATTCTTGAAATTGATGATTAGTGGGCGTTTCAACGCTTGCTGCCAGCTTTGGCTTTTGTTGTCGCCGCCTTGGTCTTGCCGTTCATAATGTCCTCAAGGTCGCGGAACTTGCTCTCGAGCTTGCTCATCCTTGCTTCATAGCCCTTGTTGTACTCCAGCTCGTCAGGCACCAGCGTTGCCGGGTGGATAAAGCCCTGATTGCGCATTATCATCGCCCGCTCAGACGCCCGCATCCTCTGCAGGTCCCAGTCGGCCGTTCCAAAGCCATCGTGCGGACCCGTTAGCTTGCCATTGTGCATGCTAAAGAGCAGGCATGAAACGATCGGGATGGAGTAGTTCAGGCTTGCGGCAGAGTTGAGTTTTACCGGCATGAGAGGCATGTGATGGCTGCCCCTCGTGTTGCCTGCAACATAGTGGGGCTCGTTGAACGCGCTCCCGGCCTCCTCTGTTGCCGGAAAGTTCTTTTGCGTCCTTACTATTGCAATTGGGTCGTCCTTGCCGACGTACGTGCCGGCGATGTTATGCAGGCGGTCGGTGGATGCCGACACTATCTGTTCAGAGCCGTCGCCGGACACCACAGAGTGGACTACAAAGCGGCCTGGATACATCAGGGCCGCTTCAAGTTCTGCCTTGTCCTGCCACATTTTCAGCTCGGCTACCTTGCCTGACATGACATCCATTATCCTGAAAATGACGCCCTCTGCAAGGCGCTCGTTGATCAAAAGGCCGGTATTGCTGCGCGCATCGACAAACATGCGCCAGAGTGGAAAGTTGAATGCTCCTGGTTCTGTCTTGTCGGCTGCAAATATGCAAAAGACTTCGCTTGGGCGCTCCTCCATTTCGATTTCTGCGACGCCCGGCCCCATGCCCTTGACGTTGCCGGAGAAAGAATCTTTCAGCAGGTCCTGTCCGGCGCCATAAAGCCCCTGTTCCTTTGCAGTCTTGGTTCCTTCAGTGAATGCGTCCCATGCCAGCTTGTGGATCTTTTCGTCGTCCACTCCGCGTGTGTGCGTCATTATAATGTGAATGTCGTCGCCAGTATATCCTACATAATAATCAATAAGCAATCCTTTTGCGTTCTTGGCAACAAAATTCTTTACGGTTTCGAGAAGTTTTTCGCTTGGGCATGTGTGGCCCCCGATTCCTCCAATGTCTGCCTTGATGGCGCTGACAGTAATTCTCATACCGAGACAAGCTCACGCCTATTGGCTTAAAACTTTTCCGATAACTTGTTAGATAGAACAGAAAATGTGTATTGAGAGCGTACAATTTTTGACCTGATCACGGGCGAAATACAAATAAAGCCCATGAAGCGTTCTTGCTCTATGAGCGCTAGCAAAAAGCCACACATGAACTTGGTGGTTACGGGTCACGTCGATAATGGTAAATCAACTACTGTAGGTCATTTGCTGGTTGATCTGGGTGCCATTGACCAGAGAACCATAGATGCATATGCAAAGGAATCGGAAGCGACAGGCAAGGGTGATACTTTCAAGTATGCCTGGGTGCTGGACAGCATCAAGGACGAACGCGAAAGAGGTATTACCATCGATCTTGCTTTCCAAAAGTTTGAGACGCAAAAGTACTTTTTCACGCTGATCGATGCACCGGGTCACAGGGACTTTATCAAAAACATGATCACCGGCGCTTCTGAAGCAGACGCAGCCATTTTGGTCGTTTCTGCCAAACCCGGTGAAACAGAAGCGTCAATCGAGCCAGGAGGCCAAGGAAGGGAACACGCATTCCTTGCAAGGACACTTGGCGTAAACCAGATCGTTGTTGCACTAAACAAGATGGACGACGTAGGATTTCAGGAAGCTCGCTTCAAAGAAGTCAAGGACAATGTCGAAAAAATGTTAAAGATGGTCGGCTACAACACAGCCAAGATCAACTTCATTCCAATTTCTGCATGGAAGGGCGATAACTTGGTAAAGAGATCAGAGAACATGCCGTGGTACAAGGGCCCAACTCTTGCAGAAGCCCTTGATGCTCTTGAGCCGCCAGAAAAGCCAATTGGCAAGCCTCTCAGAATCCCGATACAGGATGTATACACAATCACGGGTGTTGGAACCGTGCCTGTGGGCAGGATCGAGACTGGCAAGATGAAAGCAAACGACAAGGTAGTAGTCATGCCTTCTGGCGCAACAGGAGAAATCAAGACAATTGAAACTCATCACACACAGATGGAGTCTGCAGAAGCAGGCGACAACGTCGGCTTTAACCTAAGAGGTGTCGACAAGAAACAGATCAAGCGTGGCGACATGATCGGCCCAGCTGACAACCCACCAACCGTCGCAAAGGAATTTGAGGCAAGACTCATCGTCATCCACCACCCGACCGCACTAGCTCCCGGATACACGCCAGTCCTGCACACTCACACTGCGCAGGTAGCGGCGACGATCTCGGCCTTTGTGTCAAAGATCGACCCAAGGACAGGCGCGACGACAGAGGAGAACCCCAAGTTCCTGAAGACAGGTGATGCTGCCATTGTAAAGATCAAGCCAGTGAGGCCACTTCCGATAGAGACATTCAAGGACTTTCCAGAGATTGGAAGGTTCGCACTCCGTGACATGGGAACAACAATTGGCGCAGGC
>JBDZWB010000042.1:0-9642 GCA_040255975.1 Nitrosopumilales archaeon | reverse complement strand
AAAATATAGTTAAAATACTGCTCTGCACATTATATCACTGCAATGTCAAACATAAAGGTCAACGAAAGCCCGAACCACTTTATGGTTCTGGATGCAATAGCGAGAGGAATGAAGACCGTTGACAAGATTGCCAAAGTAACTAGGCTGAGCAAGCCTGAGGTAGAGCTAATAGTGAATGATCTTATAACGCAAAGGCTGGTAATCGGCACGGAAAAGAAAAAGTTTTTCGGCGGCACGAAAATGGAGCTTGCAATCAGCCATACTGGCATGCAAGTGCTCAATACTAAAAAGCTAGAGCTTGAGAAACAGGCTCAGCAGATACAGCAATGGTATAGTAACGGCCAGACACAGCAGCTGCAGAACTACATGGACAACAATAGAATGTGGTTGCCATTGATGCTGTTCTCTGGCATCATGAATGCCATGTTCTTCATGTCCATGATGTCGATGATGGGCATGGCCATGAGTCCAGCTGAAAGCGGGTTTGCTGGCGGCGAAGGGGCTGCGGCGGCAGACGGCGGAGCGGCGGGAGCCGAAGGCGACGCTGGCGGCGGAGATTTCGGCGACTTTGGCGGAGATTTCGGCGGCTTTTAGTTTCTAGCCGCTTCCAACCTTTCTACCATTTGCTTTTTTGACAAATATCTAGCAGTAAGTGTAGCTAGGAACGCTGCGATCAGGACAAGTACTATTGTCGCTGAAGGCGGGGAGTTTGCGGCATATGAAATTGCAATGCCTATCACCACCGAGGATATCGATATCCCCACTGATATTAGCGCGGTTTTCTTGAACCCCTTGCCCAGAAGGAGCGCAGTGATGTTCGGAATTACGATGAGGGCCGACACGAGCAGTATCCCCACAAGTTGCATCGAGACAATGACCGTCACGCTTGCGAGCACTGCGAAAAGGTAGCCCAGCTTTGCGATCTGGAGCCCGCTGACCTTAGCCTGTTCTTCGTCAAAGGTCACGTACATCAGCTGCCTGTAAAGCAGGACCACTATGGCCAGTACGCTGCCTGCCATCGCTAGGATCGCCAGCGTATCGTCTATGCTGACGACAAGTATGCTTCCAAACAAATAGCTGAATATGTCCTCATAGCCTGTATAGCTGCTGAGCAGTAGGCCAAGCGCCAAGCCTCCAGCCAGTAGCACTGCCACTGTGGCATCGGCTGGTATCTTGGCTGACTGGCGCAGCTTTGTGATGCCTAGAGCGCCAAGCACAGAGAATGCCATACCGATCCAGAGAGGGTAGACATTGGCTACAAGCCCAACAGCTATGCCTCCAAATGCGACATGAGAGAGCGCATCGCCAAATAGCGAGTTGCGCCTAAGTACTAGGAACAATCCGATTACTGAAGTCGTTATCGCAACGGCCACGCCAGCGATAAGAGCGCGCTGCATGAAACCGAACTCTAGTATTTCGAACATCATTTATGACGCTCCATGGTCATGATCGTGCAGGTGCATGTGAGCCTGCATGCTCGATTCTGAGTAAGCCTTGATCTTGTCAGGGTCGCTGAAAAAGTCGTGCGCCCTGCCATGGAAGAACATGCTTCTATTGATGCAAGCGACGCTGGTGGCAAGTCTGTTGACAGCGTCAAGGTCGTGCGAAGCCCAGATTATCGTGATCTTTTTTTCCTGATTCAATTTCTTCAAAAGCGCATAGAACTTGTTCTGCGTTTCAAGGTCGATGCCGGTAGCCGGCTCGTCTAGTATCAGGAGCTTCGGGTCGTTGACTATTGCCTTTGCAATAAGCACACGTTGCTGCTGGCCGCCGGAAAGCTCGCCTATCCTGCGCTTCTGCTGGCCGATCAGCCCCACTATGTCAAGCGCGGAATTGATCTTTTCTGTCGCAATCCTGCCGGAGGTTATGCCAAGCGAGACAATCTCCTCTACCGTCGCTGGAAAGTTGCGATCGATTGCCTTCCTCTGTGGGATGTAGCCTACGTTCCTGAATACCTTTGCATCTCTTCTTATGTCCTGCCCAAAGATCCTGATTGTGCCGGTATAGCCGCCAAGCAACCCCAGCATGCAGGAAAATAGCGTGGTCTTGCCGGCGCCGTTTGGACCTATCATGCCGAGCAGATCGCCTTCGTTGACCGTGAACGAGATGTTATCCAGAACTAGGCTGCCTGAATACGAATACGAAAGCCCGTCTATCTCGACTACTGGCAATCCAAGCCCTCCTTCAAACGTGCGATGTTATCTCTCATCTTGTCAATGTAGCCAATCCCGCGCTCCTGCTCCTCTCTGTCTATGCCCTCTATGGGGCTGAGCACCAGCACCCTGCCGCCGGGGATTTCTCCGGCGATCGTGTCTGCGAGCCCGCTGTCTACCAGATCTTCAGAATAGATTACATCGATTCCAAGCTCATTTGCCAGCCCTATAATCTCCTCCATCTTCTGCGGCAGGATCTCGCCCTCCGGCGACACGCCATGGATGCTGTGCTGCGTCAGGCCGTACCGCTCTGCAAAGTGGGCAAATGCGTCGTGTAACGCAATAAAGTCCGATTTTTCGCAGGCGCCAAGCTCCATCTCTACTGAGGCATGCAGCTGGTCAAGCTCTGCGGCAAATTCGGCAGCGTTCTGGTTATAGTAATTGGCATTTTCCGGATCGGCTGCGGCAAATGCCTCTCTGATCTTTTCAACCTGATGCTTTGCCAACACTGGATCCAGCCATACATGCGGGTTGATTCCACCTTCATTCCCCAGCTCGATACCTTCGCTTGTGTTGACAACAACATCGGCTTTCATGTCGCTGGCCCAGCTTTCAAACCCGGCGCCATTTATCACCATAATATCGGCAGAGTTGGCCCTTGACACATCCATCGGAGTAGGATCCCAGTCATGGGGCTCTATACCCGCAGGCACAAGGCTCGAAATCGACATTTTATCGCCTCCGACGCGGGAGGAAAATTCGTAGAGAGGATAAAACGAAGCTACAACAACAAGCTCTTTCTGCTCTTCGCTGACCTGTTGCGCTGGCCTGCCAGTATAGATGGTAGCAAGCATGGCTAGCGGGATGGCAACCGCAATGGCGGCAAGAGCAACCCTACTTTGGTTCAAACATTCCTTATTGGATTATTAAGAATATATAGTTTGGTTAATAATAACTATGGAATTACTTATAAGCATCTTAATAATAGTATGCACCATTGACTATAGTCAGTGTTTCACTTAACGACGACATACTGTCAGAAATAGACAAGCTGCAAAAAGCCCTTGGCTTTTCTGGCAGGTCAGAGATAGTGAGGGCAGGCATCAGGAATCTTCTGGCAGAGGAGAAGGACCGGCAGAACCTGTCCGGCTACCTCTTTGCGGTGCTTTTAGCAATACACGACGAAAAGTCAGATGATCAGGTGACAGAGATGGGTCACGGCTATGACAAGCTGATAACCACACATATACACAACAAGATCGACGGCGACAGGTGCCTTGAGATATTTCTGCTCAAGGGCGACGCGGAGGAGATAAAGGACATGACGAAAAAGTTCCAGTCGAACAAAAAGATGGACCACGTAAAGCTGATCGCAACGTGATCACATTTTTCACCAGCCCAATCGGACTTGGACACGCTACCCGCGACATTGCAATCGCAGAGAAATTAAAGACAGACATCGAGTTTGTCAGTGGCGAAGCTGCAGCAAGCCTGATCGCAAAAAAAGGCTACAGCGCAGTCGATGTCTACCGGCCAGAAAAATTCGTGGTAGAGTCAGGCCAGCTGCGGCATTCGTTCAAGTGGCTCATGGACTATTATTCTTATTACAAAAAGTGCAAGGCAATTGCAAAGGGAATCCTTGAGAAAAGTGCTGGCCTAATCGTGAGCGACGAGGATTTCGCGTCAATTGCTGTCGGCGAAAAGATGGGCAGGAAGCGGGTGCTGATAACAGACGTGACAGAGACGCATTTCACAAGCGGCCCTGCATCAATGATAGAGAAAAAGATGAACAAGGCAATGCAGAAAATGATGCAGGACTGCGACTGTGTCATAATCCCAGACGCAGGCGAAGATCATGGTAACGTCAGATACGTCGGCCCGATAGTAAGGGAGGTCAGCGCAGACAGGGAAACGCTTCGCAGGCAATTTGACTTTGAAAAAAGTACTATAGTCGTGAGCACTGGTGGAACGGACGCTGGAAAGCATCTCATAGAGAAGGTCATTGAGGCATATGGTCAGCTCAAGCTGGATAGCGAGCTTGTCATAGTATCAGGGCCATCCCTGAAGCTGCCCGATTCGCCTAGCTACCGCAATCTCGGATTCGTGGACAACCTGCACGAACTTGTCTATGCTGCAGATTTGGTGATTTCGCTTGCAGGGAGGTCAACCATGGACGAGTCGATCGCATACGGCACGCCTGGCATCTTTATCCCGATAAAGGGCCACTTTGAGCAGGAACAGGGAGCGGCCCGCCTGGGCTACAAGTACGAAGATATTTTCCGGCTCGAACCGCTCATTCAAGAAAAGATCGGCCACAGAAATAGCAAGGCAGATGCAGGCGGAGCTACACGCGCAGCAAAGATAATCTCAGCACTCTTAATGGAATAGATCAACAAACATAATCATCGATAACCGATTTAGCATAGCTGTTGCAATATTGACGTGTGTCTGCACGCATCTATGCTATCATAGTAGCAGCTGCTGCAGCTGCCATTGCAGCAGCGTTCATGATGCCCTTATCTCCGGGTCTGACAGAGCCTGCACTAGCCATCCCTTGGTCAGACGGTGAGCCGATGCCAACTCCACGGACCGAGGTTACAGGTGCCGAAGCCAGCGGCAAGATCTACATAATTGGTGGCTTTGACAGGCTAGGCAGAGCTGTTGCAACGGTTGAAGCCTATGATCCAGAAGTCGACAGGTGGAGTGTTTCAGAGCCGCTGCCCATTCCGCTGCACCATGCTGCCGCAGCATCGTACAACGGCATGCTGTACGTGGTAGGCGGCTACTTTGAAAACAATAAGCCTTCAGAAAAGCTGCTGGCGTACAGTCCAAAAACAGGCCAGTGGAAAGAGCTTACTGCAATGCCTACTCCAAGAGGGGCGCTAACTGCCAACTTTATCAACGGCACCCTCTATGCGGTTGGTGGAGTAAATGCTAGCTTTGGCTCTCCAGCGGCTCCTCTTGCGACAAATGAAGCGTATGATCCGAAAACTGACCGCTGGGCAGAAAAGACCCCGATGCCAACACCGCGCCAGCACCTCGCTTCAGCTGCGATTGACAAGTTGTATGTCATTGGCGGAAGGATCGATAGCCTGTCGTCAAACCTTAATTCAAACGAAGCATATGACCCGGAGCACGACAACTGGACCAAGCTGTCGCCAATGCCCTCAAAGAGGGGCGGGTTGGCAGCTGCAGCGTCCGACCTTGATCTCAACATCTATGTTTTTGGAGGTGAGGGTCCTACTGGCACGTTCCGCAACGCGGAGACGTATCGCTTCTTGAACGACACATGGTCTTCGGTGGCTCCTATGCCGGATGCGCGCCACGGACTTGTCGCAGTCGCCGTGGATGGCAAAATCTATGTCATTGGCGGCGGGCCGCAGCCAGGGCTGACTGTAAGCAGCTCAAACCAGATCTACATTAATCAGAGACCAAGCGGCTGAGCGATTTTTACTTGTTGCAGACCTTGTTTACCTTGAGCTTGCATCTTGTGGCACTGTGGCGCCAGCTGCCGTTCATGAAATACTCAAGATGAGCAGCGCCGTCCCTGTCAGTAACGGTCCTCCCCTGCTCGTTTCTAGGCGCACCCGATCCAGCGCGCGGCTGGACAGGGTTTCTATAACTCAATTCATTCGCTCCTGTTGCTGCTTGCTACAACTGTTGCGCACTGGTCACAGTACCTTTCGACTACTGCTATTCCATTGCCAACATCAAATAAGGCATCCTTTGTGGCCGGCTGACCACAGTTTTTGCACGTTTTTGGGTTTTGCGAGATATTACGGCAAGTCCTTAATGAAGAAAAAATCCTATCCATCATTAACTGAAAGTGTTTGAACAATAAGAATGTAGGCTTTGTGGAAAAAAGGAAAAAGTTTGTCTGCATAATTGCAGACGTTACTTCTTCTTCGGCTTCTTCTTGCTGGCTTTCTTCTTTGCTGCCATAAGCTTGGTGTAAAGCACAAGTATTTAACAATAGCGAATGTTGCTACTCCGGTTCAAAGACCTGCTTGCTGGCAGCGTGCTTGCTCATCTTTGTTTCAGTCATGCGCTGCGGCGTGTAAAAAATGCCGTGATCGTTTTTCAAGTGGCTTAGGAAAGCAACACCGTTGTTGACAATGTCTTTTACTATCAGGTCGCGCCCGCAGTAGTTGCATTTGATAATGTGTTCATCAGAACCGGCTTCCAATACCTACGGTTGCCGTAGCCAGAATAAGGGTTTAGCGCTAGAATAGCTGCCTCATTATTTGTCATCTGTTGTAAAGGTCGCCCAGCACATAAGAACGTACGTAATCGGATCATCTGCTTGCGTGAATTAACGGAAAGGCACTTACGTAAGCTGATGTAACGAAGGATAACAGATGCCCATGCTTATGCTCAAATGCAAGACCTGCGGCGAGGTCTTTCCAGGGATTTATGTACCTGAAGGCAGCAACAGCAACTTCAAGTCAACAGCTGCTGGGGCGGATCCCTCTCATGTTTGCTCGAGAGGACACAGAAACAACTACGCACTGGTCGACTACATGGACTGGTCTTGAATATCTTGAGCACTAGAACAATACTTGTCAGCTACCCTGATAGCTTTAGGCTTGAAGAAGGTAAGAGCTTGGTAGAGTCGGCAGAATGCAGGATTGTAAAAGTTTTCACCCAGAAATACCTGAGCCATTCCCACTACGGAATAGGCGCCGGTAAGGCCGAAGAAATAGGGGATTTTGTGAAAGAAGAAAAGGGGATAGATCTGGTAGTAGTTGACGAGCATCTGACTTCAAAGCAGCTGCATAACCTGACCAAGCTTGTCGGGGTGCAGGTGATCGACAGGGAGCGTCTCATATTGAACATCTTTTATTCCCGGGCGACAACCACCGAAGCAAAGCTGCAGATCGAGCTTGCTGAAATACAATACGAGATTCCGCGCGTCAGAGAGGCTGCAAAAATGACTTCAGGCAACGAAAGGCCGGGAAAAGGGGGCATGGGCGAATACACGGTGGATGTCAAGTTCCGAGACTTGAAAAGGCGGATGAATTTCATTAAGGAAAAGCTGGCAGATGCCAAGAAAAAGCGCGAGCTATACCAACAGCAGCGGACAAAGAGCCGGATGCCCGTCGTCTCGCTCGTGGGCTATACCAGCTCGGGTAAAACTACGCTGTTTAACCTTCTCACAAAGGAGCAAAAAGAGACTTCAAGCAGCCTGTTCACAACTCTTTCAACCACCACTAGGGCATTGAAATCCAACGACGAAAAACAAGAACTGTTACTGACCGACACCGTCGGTTTCATCAGCAGGCTGCCTCCATACATGATAGACGCCTTCAAGTCAACTCTTGAGGAATCGCTTGCCGCCGACCTAATCCTGCTACTGGTGGATTCTTCTGAAGACCTGCAAAACATTCACATAAAATATTCAAGCTGCTGGGACGTGCTGGACGAGTTGAAAGTTGACAAGGCCAAGGTTCATGTCGTTCTGACAAAGCGTGATGCCGTGGACGCACAAAAGATGCATGAAATCATACAACAATTGGAGCTCCAAGAACCCCTCATGATATCATCAAAGACCGGCTATGGCATCCATAGGCTAAAGAACATCATTGTTTGCGCACGTCCAAAGGTGGCTGGCAAAAGGCATTAGCGGTGTTATATACTTGTGTAGTGACTTGTGTAGTGTAATAACACAGTGAGAAAATTCTACAAACGCAGTCAACAGGAGGCAGGTGCGAATGTATCTGTCATGGAAGGTCCGATACGGACTATTGCGGCTATTGTTCCCCGAGACACACGGGTTTTCCAAGGCGCTAGCACCACTTTATTGAAAGCTATATAGTGCAGCTTAGATCACTTCTGCAGTGGTAAAACCCTTTCAGACCAGACCCGCATCTTTCAGCACAAAGAAAGAGCCGGGATTTTGTGTTGAATGCTCTGCAATAGCTACGACCGAAGCATTGTTCAAAGTGACTGGAGTGATCATGCTCCGTAAATACTGCAGCAAGTGCCTGCCCAGAGCAGACTATACTGTCGGCAAGTACTAGACTTTCGAGATCCAGTGCAGTTATATGCTATGGAAGCGTAGAGATACTGGTCAAGATTTTAGTGCAAAATAATTTTCCAATGAGGCAATGGCACGTTGAACACATGCAGAAAACAATACTAAAGTACGTCAAAGGTCTGTCTGACGATGCGAATAGCTGGGAGAGGAGAAACCACAAGAAATACGGCAGCATTACAAATGTGTGCAGGCAGATCGAATATGACATGAAGCATGGGGTCACCAAGGACGAAATCATGGCCTCGCTCTCGAAAATCCAAACACACTCTTCTTACCAAACGCTGAGGCGCGACAGCAGCTCCATGGGTAGGCTGGAAGAGATTGCAGAACACTTTACCTCGCCAAAGACAATCATGCCGCGCTGGTAGCCAAAGAAAGATCGCATGCATGCGATATCCACTAAATCTTTTATCTGCTGCCCGTCGTGATAGTCTTTTAGACACAAGCTGCATTTAATAGTCGCGCAAGCGCACTGAAAGCGGTTCTATCTTGTCCGCAGCCGAGCAAACACTGACGCCCAAACAACGCCTAGATCTGGAAGCGCGCCTTGGCAGTTACAACATACCTGTCCAGATCCTGCAGATGGTGGCGGATCGCTGTGAGTGCACCTTCGATCCACGCATCAGCGGAAAAGACCATCCAAAAAAGCCCAAGCTCTCTGCTCTGCTTTCCCGGCTAAATGACAGGGCAATTCTGCTGCTGGAACAGATATTCCTCGACTGCCATGACTCTTTTTCAGCCTTCAGGTTCTCAGTGTTCCTATCATCCATGTACAGTCCGATGATGCACAAGTTTGTGATGGACGACAAAGTTGCAGTCAAGCCAGGGTTGGAATGCTCATTTGATATCGGCATTTATAGTCGCAACACAGAAAAGCTGGTGGCTATTGGTATGCAAAACAACGAAGTGCAGCAGGCGGCAAGCGGCAAGTCTCTGCGCAAGTTTCTGGCAACCATCAAGGACCTGCGCGCTATTGGCATACAGGGCGCATACTATTCGTCTTCATACGGCTATGCAGACGGCGATCCATGGCGAGTTGCGAGGAAGGCTGGTCTGCAGAGCGGAACAGAGATCAGATTCTTTGACTACCGCGACAAGATTTATTTCGAAATCAAGTCTAAATGACAAAGTACTAATTCAATGCTTTCTAAATCGTATTGATAACATTGGAACAATGCGCTAAATGCCATCTAACCATACATCCAAGCTTTGTAGGCCACCACAAGTGCGGCTACGCCAACTGCCCTGTTTGCAAACAGGCAATAACAAATTCGCAGTACTGGGGCCACATCAGGTCCCACCCTGGACATGAAAACGACGCTCCGCAAAGGAAGGCTTTTCCTTCTAACCCGACGCGCGGTCAGCCTTCAAGGCCATCCAGATGACCGTCAGCTTTGATCTTTTCCGCATGAGCAGAAATGTAGCGCCAGATAATGTCTGCCTTGTCTGACT
>JBDZWB010000041.1:0-9645 GCA_040255975.1 Nitrosopumilales archaeon | reverse complement strand
TTCGCCAGATTTGATGTCCCATTTCATCTCTATGTTCCCAGGCTGCACAAGCAGACTCCTTATCCGAAAGACAGCCAACGGAAGTTTTATCCTGCCTAGGGCGTCTATCTGTTCGTCGGAAAATGCGCTTTTTCCAATCTTGACCCAGCAGAGTGCGGTTGGGCTGGCAAGCATCGTACCATCGTATTTCTTCTGCTGGCCAACCTTGCAGGCCAGATAGTCAAATACAAAGCTTCCATTTACAGGTCTAGAGATCTCACATATTTCCGGGACGATCTTGTCCATCAGCCTTACGCTGATTCTGTTAGATCCTTTGTTGAAAACCAAGGTGTTGTCTCTGATGCTAATTTCTCCGAGTGAAACGTACGCCCAGCCATGCTGGTCGCAACCTTCTCTGTAGTACAGTTCGGCAAGCGCAGCCTTTAGAGAAGGGGTTACTTCTAGACCCATCCAGCCTGCCATTGAATGAGACTGGCATAAAACTTTACTCGGCCGTCCAGATTGTTTCGCGTCGGCCGCCATTGCCGCCGCACTCGGTACACATTACAGTTCCAAAGCCTTTGCAGTTGTAGCATGTATTCCAACCCGGAGAAACCTTGCCGCTTCCGCCACATTGAAAACAGGTCCTCCTGCCGTTGTTGCAGAATGTGCACTTTTTCCATACTTGCCTGCTTGACATGACCAAATTTTCTTGATAATGACGTCTATTAAGTGTCGCTACAGGTGCTCTGACAATGCTTACAAAATAATGCAGTCCTAGGATCTTCCAACAATGACCGGGAAAAGGCGCATTGGGTAATCGATGGTAGCATCACGGTAAGAGGAACCAGGGATTCTTGATAACATCCCTAACTTTTTCTGAAACAGCCTTTCTTGCTGTTTTGCCCTTTTGCTCATCTATTTATGCAAGGGAAACCATAATTGTACTGATGCATGCTGAAACCGCAAAGAGAAACAAGATTGCTTCGGACGTAGTTGCAGCAATTGCGATGGGTTTGCTTTTGCTTTATGTAGCTGATGCTGCTGTGGCCATGAGCGCAGGCGAGGAGGGTACAGGCTTTTTGCCAATGGATGAAGCGCAGCGGGGCATGGTTCTTGGGGGGCTCTCGATTATACTGTTCCTAGCCGCGTTTGCAATCAACTGGAAGGCAAACAGCATGTCCACTGCAATCCTTCTGATAGCCGGCGGAGCTATAATGGGAACATCAGTACTCGCTGCCACAATGATGAGTGAAGGTGGCCTCGCAGGGATTTCCGGCTCATTTGCAGGAGTCATTCTCGTAGGTTATGTGATAATGGGTCTTGGCATTTGGCAGGCATTGAGAATCAGAAAACACTAATGCAGGCAAATCTCGTATGCAGGCAACTTTTCCTGCCACATACTTTCTTTTATTTGATAGTTCACAGACATTTTTAGGCATTACATGCATATTTTGAACTGTTACTTGAGTCCGCCAATAGATGCTGCAGAATTTGATGCGCACAAGAACCTGGGCACAATTATCACACAGTTTCTTTGCAGAAACAGGGACAAGGGCTTTACCGCCAAAGAAATAGCACAAGCAGTTGGAATCCGGGAAGATGATGTAACCAATACAATGCTAAAGCTGGGGGTAGCGGATGTAGTCAATTCTGTAATACGAAAGCCTTTTGCTTCTAGGCGATTCAAAATAGAAGATGTCACAATAAATGGAGTGATGTACTATCGCTGCCGGCAGGAGAGCGACTACACATAGCTCTGCTGTCAGTCTATAGAAGAATGTAAAAAATGATAAACAGTTAAAGGTAAATTTCGCCAAATTAAGTGTGATCAGTTTTTGGGTTACACTCCGACAAGGACACCGTCATGGCAGAAAAGGGATATGGGCCTTACTGCGAGGATGATCCTTGCCTTTGCCATTCTCACTGTCCTGTATCTTATTTTCCTCAGCGTCCTTGTGTACGTAGGAATCAATTTCATTGCAATAGCCGTGATTGCAGGGCTTATGATATTTGCACAATACTATTTCTCCGACAGGATAGTGCTGTGGAGCTCTGGTGCCAAAGTTGTCACCAGAGAACAGTTCCCGGAACTGCATGACCTGGTCGAGCGGATTGTCGCCAGAAACAACATGCACAAGCCCAAGATAGCAGTGATAAACACAAGGATTCCCAATGCCTTTGCTACAGGCAAGAGCCAGAAAAGCTCGCTTGTTGCTGTAACCACGGGTCTGATGGATCTCCTTGACGAAGAAGAGCTTGAAGGCGTGCTTGCCCACGAGCTGACGCATATCCGAAACCGGGATGTGCTTGTGATTACTCTGGCAAGCCTCTTTTCCACAATAGCGTGGTATCTGATGCACTTTGGCATGTTTAGCGGCATGGGAGGGGGATACGGCAGAAGAAATGACAGCGGAGGAGGAATGGCGCTTATCCTGATCGTTGCTATAGTCACATGGATTGTCAGCTTTTTAGTAATCCGTGCGATTTCCAGATATAGAGAGTATGCCGCAGACAGGGGAGCTGCTCAGATGACAGGAAAACCTGTAAAACTTGCAAATGCACTTGTGAAAATCAGCGGCACAATGAGGCAGGCACCAAGACGCGACCTGAGGGAAGTGGAGGGCCTGAACGCCTTCTTTATCATACCTGCAATATCTGGCGACGCAATCACTAGCCTGTTTTCAACTCATCCGCCGGTGCAGAAAAGAGTGCAGAGGCTTATGGAAATGGAGGCATCGATGAGTTGAGCTTTTTTCGCCGAATACGCGACATAGCCCAGCAAAAGAGAGGCGAGTCAATCGGCCAGGACTCGCAGGCGCTATTTTCACTTTCCTCTTCCTACATTACGCTTGAAACCAAGATCGGCCTAGTATCAACAGGTAGGTGCTCGCTTGGACTCAAGCAAGTCAGCGGCGGGCATTTTTTCCAGATGAAAAATGAGGTAAAGTCATTTCTTGACGGCATAAGGGCTGAATTTGACCTGATATACAGCATGACTGAAGATTCCTACGGCTACCTGTGGATAACTCTTGAAGCCAAAAAGGTTGAAGATCTGCTAGCCGGCCTAACGGCAATAGGAGACACGATTCAGGAAAAGGCATTTGGCGACCACATCCTTGCGGCAGTCTTTGAGTTCCAGAGCAACAGGGACAACTCGTACATCTATTTGATCTATAGCTACAAGCGCAACAAGTTTTACCCGTTTGCCCCTGAAGGAAAGAGCAAAAAGCGCAGCTCTGAAAAGGAAATGCAGGTCATGGCTACAGTTGGCAACGAAATGCCATTTGAAAAAGACATGGCACTCTGGTATCCGCTGTGGGATTTGCCACTGCGCCACTAGCTATTCCAAGAGATCCGGGATAATTCCTTCTCCTCTGAAAATCTGCCTTGCCTCTTCGATTGAAACATCTGCACTTGGCAGTATGACGTCTGACTCGACAATTTCCTTTGGATCGAGCGGCCTCCCATTTTTGGAGACTATTTCTGTCAGCTCTGCCAGCTTTTTTCTAAAATTTTCGCTATCGCTGCTGTCCTTGCCGTCTGCTATCATTTGTACTATTGAATTGTCAATCTCATTCAACCTCTTTAGAGTCACGTTGTCTACCAGATACTGTCCCTGACCCATTACTCTGACAATTTTGTTTCCTTCTTCTTTCTGACTCACTGCTTTATCTCCTCCTCTTGCTGGCCGGCCTTTTTGCCCTTCTTGCGCTCTGCCTTTAGTTTTGACAGCTCTTCTTCAACCGAGCCCTGTATCGATATTTTCTCAAGCTCCGTTTCAATCCTGTCCTTTCCAGACGTATAGTCTGTAAGCGCTCCAGAGTCAATCATTTCGTCAAGCGCAGCCGCCTTTGCCTTCATTTTTTCAGTCTTGTCCTCCGCCCTGTTCATAGCCATCCCGACATCAGCCATTTCTTCAGAGATTCCAGTGACATTTTCCTTTATCCTCACCTGAGCTTCGGCAGCGGTATATTGCGCCTTGATGACTTCTTTCTTTGACCTGAACTCTTCGACCTTTGTGGACAAGCGTTTCTCCGTCTGCTCCAGCTTTTGCTGCTCTGCCTTCATGTCTTCGATCTGCTTGTCGAGGCTCTGTATCTGAAGCAGGTTGGCATTTTTGCGCTCCAAGGCAAGCTTGGCCAGATCCTCTCTGTCAGCGTCAATTGACCGTCGTGCCTGCTCGTCAAGCGTCCGGATGCTGTCCATGATTTTGACCTTCTGCATCTCTAGCCTTTTTTTGGCAGTCACTACTTCGGCGATGTCCCTTCTCAGCTTGTTCAGAGTCTCAATCTGCTTTGTGTAAGAATAATCCAACGCTTCCCGAGGGTCTTCGTACTTTTCTACCAGTGTGTTTACCTTCTGCTTTACGACAGAAGAAATCCTACTCATTAAACCCAATGCGGAAATAATATGCATCTAAAATGTATTAGAGTTATCCTGCGCCCTGCAATTGCTATTGGCTATCTGGACAGGATAAATTTTGTGATTTTATAGCCAGCGTTTGCAACCTGCCATGTGGCATCAAATGCAGGCGATTGGTCCCTTGCGTCTTCAATAATTTCAGAGACTCTGCTTTTTATCTCCATGATTATTCCGTCCCACGAGTACCTATTGGCTTTTTCAAGCGCTGCAAGACCGTCAGGGGTGAGCGTATAAAATTTTCTGAAAAAGAAATACAGCCTTCTTTTTGTTATAATCTCAAGGTATCCATTCATCATAAGGTCAGTTATCAGTGGAGATACAATATGGCTGTCAAGACCGATCATTTTTGCAATTTTCTTTTCTGTTCTGGACTTTGCCTTGATGCATTGAAGTATCTGAATCTCCCACTTGCCTAGCTGATGAATTTTCTCTTCATTCAACTATAACATCATTGATCAAACAAGATTAATTAGTTTACCAAAATAAAATGGCGTCTTCCTACACAATTGTTGCATTATGCTCTTCAAAAATTTTTGGAGGCATGCAAATGCGAACTCCAAGTATGATGCCTCAAGGCTAACTTTGATAGCATATGTCTGCCATATGGTTGCATTCAATGAGCACTCTGGAATCAATTCTTGTTTCGCAGGTCATGTCGAGCCCCGTCATAACAGTAAAGGAAAGTGATACGATACAGCAGGCATGCAAAACCATGATTAAGAATGATATCGGTTGTGTCATAGTTGTCAATCAGTCGAATGCGCCCTCTGGAATTATCACCGAAAGAGATGTTGTAAGGCATCTTGCTGAAAAACCAATCTCGTTTGCAGCTCAGGCAAGTCAGATAATGAGCCGGCCTATTATTACAATTCACCCTAATGGATCTATTCGAGACGCCCTGCAGACAATGCAGTCTAGAGGCATACGTCGGTTAGTTGTGGTAAGTGATGATGGCAAGAACATGATGGGAATCGTAACTGGCAAAGACATTTTTAGGTTCATCTCAAAAAACGAATCTGTCGCGTCATCATTTGTAAGCGAACAAGCGATCAGCAGAGACATTGCAGAACGCTTTAACACCAATCTGCTTGACGATATCATGCATAAACGAATTTAGCCAATTCCTTAGAATAATACTTAATCTTGTTAGGAGTCTTACTTGGACTAGGTTGTTCTGATCTATTGGTTCCATTACAAACCTCGCATCATGAAAAAACCGTATTTAGAAAAAGTGAGAAGGGTTACTTTTCCGCCTCAAATCCTTCTTTGTGAATCCAGTAGTAAGACACCCTGTCTGCACCAATCCAGTATGTCTCGGTGCCCGCGTCAACCACAATTTCTTTTGTAGAGTCTTCAAATTTTACATTGTGCGTATGCAGCTCAATCTTCTCACCTGTATCTAGGCGAATCATGATTTCGCCGTTCTTTTGCAGGCTTGTTTTTAGCGCATCATAGTTTGCCATGTTTCAGATTTATTATGGCTCGTATTTAAACACCAAGAATCTGGTAATGCACTGCATTGCAAAGTAATCCTGTAATTCTAATACACTTGGCATTCGAATATTATCTGATGAATAGGATTAGACGAAATACAAAGACAATTTTAAGCGCAGCAATCGCAGCAGCAATACTGGCAATGGTGTCAGTGACATACAACGAAGCGCTGGCTTTTCACACATTCGGCGGAACATATGTCGTAAACATCATCCCCGGTGCAGCACAACGTGACAGCCTATACCATTTCTATCCATCCACAATCGCAGTACCAGCACATACTGAAGTTGCATGGTTCAATGGTGACCCAGAACAGCCTCACACTGTAACCAGTGGCAGTCCCGGTTCGGCGGATTCTGGTGACATGTTCAACTCCGGGGTAATGTCGTACCAATACTTCTTCCAATACGAGTTCAATGAGGCTGGAGACTTTCCATACTACTGTGTGATTCACCCATGGAGGACAGGCATGGTTCATGTAAACCATGAAGTTGTAAATGGCAACAACTTTGAGTTCTCTACCGGAACGGGCAGTGTTTGGAGCATATCAGAGTATGACAGGAACCTGCTGAAATTAGAGCCAACCACAGTTGCACTGGAACAAAACACACCAGCAAGCTACTACATTACGATGTTCAATGAAGACACAAGGCAGACTGTCTACAACGGATACTTCCCATCGACAAACAACTTCCAGCTTGAGCTGATTTCGGGTAACTTTAACCAGACAACCACATATGGACCGGACAGGGCATCAACACCTAGGACGGCAGCAGGTGCATTCCACGTGCAGGGCGACTTTATCCAGCCGGGAACATACAGGGTTAGTGTTGCAGTGACGGCAGTGAATGGTCAACCACTGACAAACGTATCTGGGGATCAGTTCGAGTTCAGAATAACGGAATAGAGGTTTGGCAGGGCGGTAGCCCTCAAACCTTTTTCTTCTTTTTACTGCGGCTCTATCGTAGCAGGCGGCTTGCTTGAAACGGCATATGTGACCCACGTCGCGCCTTCGACTTCATTGGTTATCCTGTTGCTTATCTTTTCAACTAGCTCGTAGGGCAAGCGAGACCAGTCGGCAGTCATGGCATCTATCGATTCTACGACCCTTATCATAACGATGTGGCCGTAAACCCGCTCGTCACCAAGCACGCCAACAGCCCTGTCATCGCCGACAGCTGCATAAGCCTGCCAGACCTTGTCATACCAGCCGGCAGCTTTCAATTCGTCTTCTACAATCTTGCTAGCATGCTTGCAGATTCTGATCTTTTCTGGCGTAATGCTTCCGATTATCCTGACGGCAAGTCCTGGCCCGGGGAAGGGGTGCCTTTTTAGCAGCGCATCCGGAACTCCAAGTAGTTTTGCAGCCTTTCTCACTTCGTCCTTGTACAGGTACCGCAGGGGCTCTATCACCTTGAGGTTGAGCCATTTTGGCAGTCCGCCCACGTTGTGATGAGTCTTTATAACAGCAGCAGGCCCTTTTGAAACGCCGCTTTCAATGACGTCAGGGTAAAGTGTGCCTTGCGCAAGCCACTGGAAGGGCCCGCTCTTTTTTACGACATCTACAAACACGTTGGCAAATTCCTCGCCAATAATCTTGCGCTTTTTCTCAGGGTCAGCCACGCCCTTCAGCTTGCCCAAGAATTGCTTTTCTGCGTTAACGTAAATGAGATCAATTCCGAGGTGTTCTTTGAAGAGCTTTACCACGTCTGTCTCTTCGTCCTGGCGCAAAAGCCCGTGGTTGATGAAAACACATCGTAGCTGGTTGCCTATTGCTTTATGCATCAGCGCGGCTACGACAGTTGAATCAATGCCCCCGCTTACCGCTGCGAGCACCTTCTCCTTTCCCACCTGCTTGCGAATGTCCTTTATCGTAGTTTCTATAAAGCTCTCCATGTCCCATTCAGGCTTGGCTTTGCTAATCTCCTGTGCAAAGTTCTTTAGAATCTGCACGCCCCGTTCGGTGTGGACCACCTCCGGGTGGAACTGGATTCCATAGAACTGCTTATCCTTGTTGCCAATAGCGGCTGAATGAGAGTTCTCTGTGTGTGCAAGCACCTTAAAGCCTTCTGGCAGCTGCTCGGCAGCGTCACCGTGGCTCATCCAGCAGTTGATGCTCTGTCCCAAGTTTTTGAAAAGGTCAGCCTTGTCGTCAATTATGAGGCCGGCGCGGCCATATTCGCGGCTGTTAGCCCTCTTTACCTTGCCTCCAAAATTATCAACCAGCACTTGGTGGCCATAGCAGATCCCAAGGATCGGCTTGCCCATCTGGAATAGCTGCTTGTCCGGCTTGGGCGCGTTCTTTGCATAAACGCTTGCGGGCCCGCCAGAAAAAATGATCCCCTTTGGGTTTATTTCTTTGATCACCTTCGCAGGGGTGTTGTATGGCAACAGCTCGCAGTACACGTTGGCCTCGCGGATCCTGCGACATATGAGATGGCTGTACTGCGATCCAAAATCCAGAACGACTATCTTGTCCATCGATTACCCGCTCTTTTCCAGCATCCTTGTGAACACCCACGAAGAGGTGTTGAATATCTCTTGCAGGCGTTCCTTGTCTCGGTAGTTGTTTATTACCACGCGCTTTATTGTGCCATTGTCATCTTCGACCTTGTAATTGAGAGCGTCAGATTCCTTGATTCCCTGACTGGCGTCTTTGTTCTTCATGCCGTCTAGGATCCTATTCAAAAAGAACGACTTGAAGGGGGGCGTATTGATGTTCAGGTTCACTCCAGATGCTGGCACAATGATGACTGCGCTTGGCGACACTTCGGCGTTTGCAAGCACAAAGTCATCTTTTGCGCGCTTTAGCGGCCTGATATCTCTGTCGTCAGACGACCTGAGCGTAGGGGCTGCCTGCTGTCTTGGCGCTTGCCTTGTTTGCTGCATCTGTGCAGTGGTTGTGGTACCTGCAGTGGCAAAGCCAATGTTGGCCGCTGCCTTAAAGCTACCTTGTTTTAACAGGTTATCAATAATTGTTAGAGTAGTGCGCAAGCGATCTACCTCTTCCTGCTTGTCTGATATCTGCTTGATTAGCCACTCGCGTATATCCGCCGCCCGCCTAATGTCGTCCTCGGAATAGCCTGACATGAGCAAAGCACCTACTGCATAAAACCTATAATAGCTTTTAGCCTCGGGACTTTCGCCTGTTCAGGCTGAACATTATCATTGCAGCTCCGCCCCATAGGACAAACGCCGCTATGTGCAACTGATAGAACCATGCCACTCCTCCTAGAACTGCCATGGCCATGCCTATGATGCCTTTGGTCTGCCTTAGGCGCCGCGGATTCATGCCTTGGCAGCTACAAAGCCTCTGATGGGCTTTTTCGCTGTATCTGCAAGCTCGGAGCGGGATTGCTTTGCAAGCATCTCGAGAAGCCTTCTGCCTGCCTGCATCTTTTGTTTTTTCAGCTCTGCATCCTTGACTTTTTTCTTTGAATATTTGCCAATGTTGTCACCAAAATCCATGCCTACAAGCACTATTTTTTTCGCGCCAAACTCTTCTGCCAGAAACACGCCCCTGTCGCCGTCCGTAAAGCCGCCAAAGTTGTGAACATTTTCAACTGGCATTACCTGCGTAGAGCCGACGATTTTTTTGAACTTTGGAACCAACTTTTTGAGCATGGTAGTGTTGTCGCCATGTGCGTGCACGACCATTATCGCGCCGCCCTTCTCTGCTTTTTGCAGCGCAGCGGGGTTGCCGTCAAGGTCTGTCACCACTATATCGGGTTTGATTTTGTGTTCAAT
>JBDZWB010000040.1:0-9660 GCA_040255975.1 Nitrosopumilales archaeon | reverse complement strand
CCTCGTCAGCAGGACGAGATGACTTTTTCGATGCAATAATTTCCTGGACCTGTTTTTTCGAGACTGCACCCTTCTTGTTCTTCTTGATGCTAGCCTTTCTGGTAGTCTTTGCCTTGGCAGCGGCGGGCTTTTTTGGCGCAGCATGTTTTTTTGGAGAAGAATGTTTTGCTACCAAGAATAATGGGAAAAATAATGGATATCTAATTAAATGTTTGCCCTAATTCGTCAAAATCCTACAGTAGGGCTATATTATTCTGACATTATTAGAATACACGATCCTGTATTTATGCTTCGCTGCATTTCGTTTTATGCATCTTTCATGACGTTTGTTATTTGAGAGAAACATTTTCATAAGATGTAAAGCGCACCGGACATCGTGCAACCTGCCGGATCGGTCTCGCGTCAAAAGCTAGAGTTGGAGGTTGCGAACAAGGGTTCTGCACAGGCTGAATTGGTACGTCATTTGGCACCGCTTACCTGCAATGCGATCCTGAAGGGATTGCCTCTGCAGAATAGAATGCATCGCTACGCTGACAAGTTTGTTTACATAGAGACCCGGCTTGTGATAGGCGCTGAAAAGCAGAGGACGCAGTTTAAGAGGGGTGATGTTGCATTTCTGACTTCAAACGGATCGATATGCGTATTTGTACAGGACGCGACCGTCCAGCCAATGAACCCCGTTGGCAAAATAGCCGACAATATCGGCGTGATTGAATCGAGCCAGCCCGGCGACGTGATGATTGTAAAAAAGCCTAGCGTTTGAGCTGGTAGACCCTGTGTCCACCATAGCCTCCAACTGATTTGACTACGCCTTTCTGTTCAAGCGACCTGATGAAGGTGTTGGCGACAGAAATCTTTACTCCGATGTTCCTTGCAAGCCCCTGCGGGGTGATGGCCTTCATGCCTTGGATGGCCTTCATGCCTGCAGGCTCCTCTACCATGACTGCGAGTTTTTGCTTCTGCTGCGGCTTGGCCTTCTTCTTCTCCTCGGCAGCCGGCTTGATCTCTGCTCCTCCCGGCCCAACTTGGGCTGTCTTGTCGGAAGAGCCAGTCGGCTTTTTCTTGTTGCCTCCCATGTCTCTGTTCCCTTGCTTGCAGCCCTTTAATAATCATTCAGATAAACTTTAAGCGCACAGAATGCAGAGCTGGGATTAACATTGGACTTCAAGCCCGTCGTAGAGACGTTTGAGCAGATGGAGCAGACCTCTAGCAGGCTTGCACTCACAGACTATCTCGTCGCCCTGCTCAAAAAGACTCCTGCAGAAATCATTGACAAGGTCACATACCTCATACAGGGCAAGCTCTACCCTGACTATGAAGGCATCGAGCTTGGGCTTGCGGAAAAGATGGCGATAAGGGCAATTGCCAGCTCGTCTGGCAGGAACATTTCAGAGATAGAGAAAGTCTACCAAAAGACTGGCGATCTCGGCGACGCGGCAGGTGAGGCCATGAAAACAAAGAGCCAGTCAACCCTATTTTCAGAGCCCATGACAGTCGAGCGTGTGTATTTGACATTCGATAAAATTGCGCGCACAATGGGATCGGGCTCGCAGGAAACCAAGCTGCGCATGATAAGCAGCCTGCTCAACGACGCAACCGCCGCGGAAGGGCGGTATATAATAAAGTTCGTCATGGGACAGCTTAGGCTAGGAATAGCGGACTATACCGTGCTTGACGCCTTGGCTGTTGCGTTCACTGGTGACAAAGCAAACCGGCAGGTGCTCGAAAACGCGTACAATGTTTCAAGCGACCTTGGCACCGTCGCAAAACTACTCGCCACAAAGGGGCTTGAAGCTGTGAGGTCCATAAAGATAACACTCTTCAAGCCGATCCGGCCGATGCTTGCAGAGCGAATAAGGACGGCCGAAGAGGCACTTGAGAGGATGGACTGCAGGGCTGCTGTCGAGTACAAGCTGGACGGCGAGCGAGTCCAGCTGCACAAGGGCGGGAACAAGGTTGAGCTGTTTTCAAGGAGACTCGAAAAGATCACAAGTCATTACCCTGACGTCGCGGAAGCAGTCAGGTCGATCAAGTCGGATGTGATACTTGAAGGTGAGGTCGTGGCCATCAACGCGGAGACCGAGGAATACCTGCCGTTCCAGGAGCTCATGCATCGGAGGCGCAAGTATGGAGTCGAAGAGGCGATGGAGAATTATCCTGTTGTCATGAACTTTTTCGATGTGCTCTATGTCGACGGCAAGAGCAAGACCGACTTGGCATACCTTGAGAGGCGCAAGATCCTCAAAAAGATAATCGACGGAGTCAAGGATGACAAGGTCAGATTGATAGAGCAGACTATTGCAGACAAGCCGGAAGCAATAGACCGGTTCATGTCAGCGGCAATAGAAAACGGTTGCGAAGGAGTGATGATAAAGCACCTGTCCAGCACTTACCGGGCCGGGGCAAGGGAATATGCATGGGTCAAGCTAAAGCGGGAATACCGAAGTGATCTTGCAGACACACTCGACCTGGTCATTGTTGGCGCGCTGCATGGCCGGGGACGCCGCGCAGGCAAGTATGGCGCGCTATTGTTGGCAGCATACGACCAAACTGCGGACATGTTCCAGAGCGTCACAAAGGTGGGAACCGGGTTTACCGACGTGCACCTTGAACAATTCTACAACGAGTTAGAGCAGCATATAGTCAATCATCGTCATGCTAGGGTGGAAACTGGGATGCAGATGGACGTCTGGTTTGAGCCCAAGATGGTGATCGAAGTCATTGCCTCCGAGATCACGCTCAGCCCGTCTCACACGGCTGCGCTCAATAAACTCCGGCCCGGCTACGGTCTTGCACTGCGCTTCCCCAAGTTTACCGGCAAGATACGTGACGACAAAAAGCCTGAAGACGCGACTTCTGTAGACGAGATCGTAACCATGTACAAAAAGCAGCTAAAGGTCGCCGGTGTCAAGGCAGCAGAAGAAGACTAGGCAAAGATGCCCCGTGAACTTCCTTGGTCTGAAACATTAGAAAAACATTGCAGACCGCCGGGGTGGGGGTATGGTGGGAGAAAAGTCATGCGGTCTGCAATGGCTTGTCTCTGACACAGTTTCCTTATTTGGATAATAAAACAAAGCGGTGGCTTGTTTGCGAAGAATAAAAGGGTAAATTCTTATAGAGAGAGCCTACAGCGTCGTTCCCTTACCTTCCTTTGCACCGCCAACTTGCACAGGCTCTGTCGGGTCTTGTTTGTCGAGCGGCTGTTCAATGTTATCCTCTGCTGATTTTCGCGAATCCTTGTTTCTTTCTTCTGGCTTTTCGCTCATGCTGTCGTATTGGCAACATAGATTAAGAAGATTGCAAATCCACAAACGCAGATGAAGATCTCAGAGCTCTGCAAGATGATCGAAGACTCGGTTCGTTCAGGCAGATATCCGCTTGATACCGACGCGCAGAGGAAACTTGCAGGCGCACTGCAGATTACAAACAAGTCAGACTCAGACGACCTGAATACAGGCGACATTCGGATAGAGACAAGGGTGCAGGATCTGTACGTCATAAACAACTATGTGCAGAACATACAACATCTCCCCGGAGTCATCGAACTGGATGCAATTGACTCATTCAAGATGATCTGCAGAAAGCTGGAAAGACTCGACCACGGGATAAAGATCAAGTGATCAGGGCCGGTAGAGGGGGTCTCCCTTCATCCTGTCAAGTTCACTGTCGATCTCGTTTGCGATCTCGTCAAGCTCTTCAATTCCTTTGAACTTCTGGTACGTCAACCTTTCAAGGGACAAGAGCAGGCTCTTCGCAGACCTGTATTGCGGCACTTGCGGGTCGTCAATCTCTGCGTAAAGACCGATGCCCTGCACGTTATTCTTTTTTGCATAACCGAGCACAAGTCCATTAAAGCCTGTTATCAGCGACGAGCCCGGTGTGGGCTCCATGTCCAGCTTTTCAATCTGTTCCGTCAGCTCACGAGACGTAGTCGTGAAAAGCGTCTTTGGGTTCTTGCCATAGTTCCTGTTTGTGTGGAAAGCACCCAGCGTGTAGATCAGCTGCACCGAGTATGATTTGGCTACGTCAATCACGTCTTGGCACAATTTGTACAATTCCTCATTTGTCTGCGGCTGACCTACTCCTCCACCAAATACAATTACGCTGCTGCCATAGCGATATTCCCATCTTTCCTGGTGATAGTCGATATAGCCACCCTTGTCCTCCACATAATTTGGATAAGGTGCTGAAACATACCGAAAGACCTTTGTCTTGAGGCTCTTGTTGATGAAATCAATCGCGATACTGCCAACATTGCCCATGTCCTGCATAGCCGCAATCATTATCGGCTTGCTAATCCCGGGTTCCTCAACCTTGACAAATTCCATGCACCCTCATTTTGAAGGACACTGCTAAAAAAGGTTGGCACCTGCAACGATTAAAAACCGGCAGGCGTGTCTTCATCACGTCTTGTCCGAAGAAGATATCTCTATATCGGGAGATCATCAAACCGCTATTGAAGGGTGGAAAGCCCGAAAGGTTCAGCTGCACAAGCAACAGCAGTCTGTGATGGAGATCAACGACGCAGCGGAAAATGTCAACCTTTTGTCGCTTTCAAAGAAAAAGGGCGCCAATTGAAATGGACAGTCGTGTTTTACGCGTAATATCGCGGCTTGACAAGCAATCGGAGAAAGAAAGAAGCGGCACAACCAAGGTTCCTCGCGGCCAGGAGATGCTCGCAATCACCGCAGACACTGGCGCGTTCTTTTCCATCCTCCTGAAAGCGATCAAGGCAAGGCGTGTCTTGGAAATCGGTATGTCTGTCGGGTTTTCCACGCTCTGGCTCGCTGACGCAGTTGGCAAAAAGGGCAAAGTGGTGACAATAGAGATGGACCCTCTAAAGATAGAGCGGGCAAAGAAAACTTTTCGCCAGGCCGGCGTCGAAAAAATAATAGACATAAGGAAAGGCGTAGCTCTTGATGTGCTGAGCAATCTGAAAGGCAAGTTTGATTTCGTCCTGCTCGACGCCGACAAGGAGAACATCATCGAGTATTTCGATCTCGTCATTCCAAAGGTGCGGTTGGGGGGAATAATTGCCACAGACAACATGTTATTCCCGCCACCTTACAGGCCGGCAATGAAAAGATATGCGCGGCACGTCCAGAGTGACCCGCGAGTGCAGTCCGTTACAGTGCCGATAGGCATGGGCGAGGAAATAACCATTAAACTGCGCGACTGAGTGCACTAGAGAAAAAAATAGTTACTTTCTTTTTGGGTTCCACCGTTTGAGTGCAAGCGAGCTCATCGTCACTGACACCGAGCTTGCAGCCATCGCAAGACCTGCAAGTGCGGGATAAAGCAAGCCTGCCCCTGCCACCGGGATCAGGACAACATTGTATGCAAAGGCATAGATCAGGTTCTGTTTTATCTTTGAAACCGTCTTTCTTGCTATCTCAACTGCCGACACTACGTCCCTGATGTCACTCCTTATCAACACGATGCTGCCGGCTTCAACTGCTAAGTCAGTTCCAGAGCCTATGGCTATGCCGACATCGGCTGTCGTCAGCGCTGGAGCGTCGTTTATGCCGTCACCAATCATCGCGATCCTTTTGCCGTTCTGTTGGATCTGCCTGACGACATCAACCTTGCCTGAAGGCAGGACGCCGGCAAACACCTGTTCTATTCCAATATCCCGAGCAACCGCCTCTGCAGTCTTTTTGTTATCTCCTGTGAGCATAACGGGTTCTATCCCCAAGTCCTTGAGAGACGCTATCGCTTCCTTTGCGCCATGCTTTGGAGAGTCGAGCAGCCCTATCGCCCCGACAATCTTGCCGTCTACAGAAACAAGGACCACAGTCTTACCTTCGCCCTGCAACCTTTCGACCACAGGCTCCGCCTTTGCCGCCATAAAATCAGGACTCCCGACTTTAACAGTCATGCCGTTATAGACTGCAGTGACGCCCATGCCTGGCACCGCCTGAAAGTCGTCAACATCTTTTGGATGGATGCCCATTGATCTTGCATGCTCTACTATTGGTTTTGCAAGCGGGTGTTCAGACCACTGCTCTGCAGTTGCAGCAAACTCTAGCACTTGGCTTTCTGGTTGGACACTTCTTGGCTGGAGCATCTGCAGCTGGATCACATCCGTGACGCTGGGCCTCCCCTCTGTCAGCGTGCCAGTTTTGTCAAACACTGCTACAGACACCTTGCTCAGCGCCTCGATCGCGTCTCCACCTTTGAATATTACGCCGTTTGAGGCACCCTTGCCCATCCCGACCATGACGGCAGTCGGGGTAGCGAGCCCTAGGGCACAAGGGCATGCCACCACCAGTATGGCGACAGCAGGTATTATCGAAGACGACAGGTCGCCCGAGCTGAGCAAATACCATGCTCCAAATGCGACAAGCGCTATGATCATGACTGCATATGCAAAGTATCCTGCAACCTTGTCGGCCAGTTCTTGCATAGGTGGTTTCTTGCCCACCGCATCTTCTACCAGGCGGACCACCTTTGAAATGAACGAGTCAGAGCCAACCCTTGTAGCCTTGACCAACAGCATTCCCTCCATGTTGACAGTTCCACCAATGACGCTATCGCCTGCTTTCTTGTGAACGGGGATAGATTCGCCTGTAACCATCGATTCATCAACGGCAGACTCGCCCTGAACCACAGTCGAGTCAACCGGCACGCGCTCTCCAGGACGCACAATTACAATGTCTCCTGACTGGATAATTTCAATAGGCATCTCAATTTCACTCCCGTCGCCCTTCTTTACTCTGGCCGTCTTGGGCTGGAGCTCGAGCATCTTGCGGATTATCGAGCTCGTTTTGCCCTTTGTCTTGATCTCTAGATATTTGCCCAGTATGATGAAAGTGATCACAAGCGCGGACGCATCATAGTAAATGCCATGCCAACTTGCAGTCGGAAATGTGTTAAACGCACTGTAGACAAACGCAGTGGTTGTGCCTAGAACTACCAGAGTGTCCATATTTGCGGAATGTAGCTTTGCGATCCTGAATGCCCCCGTATAGAACCGGCTACCAGTAACAAACTGCACGATGGCGGCAGCTGAAAACGCGATATATGCTGCTGCGGCGCTGCCTGCGAGCGGGACAAAACCGAAAACCTCCGGATAACTGAACAATACTACCGGCACTGTGAACGCAAAGCCCAAGAAGAAGAGGTTTCTCAATTTTCTGGCTTCGATGTCCTGGGCGCTTGCCTGTGCAGTTTCGCTCTGCACGATGTATCCACTGTCAGCAATCTTTTTCCGGATGTCTGCAAGTGAAACAAGCGCTGGGTTGTATTCTACACCTGCCTGCGAGCTACCATAGTTGACAGAGGCCGACCTGACTCCTTCCATCTGCGCAAGGCTTTGCTCAAGCCTCCGGGCGTCAACGGGGTCGGTTATACCCTCTATTCCTAGGGTGACTTTTTCATACACTACTCTGTAGCCTATCTCCTGTATTGCCTGCTCTATCGCGTCCATCCCCACCTTTGTAGGGTCGTATTCAAGCACTGCCCTCTCACTGGCAAGGTTGACCTCGACTTTGTATATCCCTTCTAGCGTCGAGACTCGGCGCTGGATTGAATTGACGCATCCCGCACAGTGCATGCCGCCTATCTTGACCAGTGTCCTCTCTGTCACTGTAAAATCTCTGAATGTGCTGTTATATAATTACGGATCTTTACAATTGTAAAGTCAACGGGTTTCAGCAACGACATTCTTTTGCTTTGCCTTGCTGCGTTCAAGCCACGCTACAAACCCGATCAACCCTGTAAGGTAGATTAGCACGGTACCGGCGTTGACCAACATGTCTGTTAGCGGGGATTCAAACAAGACAGGGATCTTCAGATCTCCGTCACGCATAAGGCTAGTGTAACAATATTCTAGATCAGCGCTACATTTTTGTCCTGATGTATTCCCGGATCGCCTGCGCCTCTTCTCTATATGCCCTGATCGTATGCCTTGTACCATCAGGACACGAGACTGTGACTGTCACGACGTTGACTTCGGCATCCGATGCAAACACTGTAGGCTGCACCTTATCTATCTTGCAGTTTCTGGCGAGCAGGTCCTGCAGCTTCAAGATAGCGTCTGTCATGCCTGCTGCCAGGCTGCAGTGCAAAATAAACTTGGTTGAAACTTTATTACCTGTATCATGTCTGTGATAGCCAAGATGTCGAACCTCTCGATGAACGACAAGCTAATCCTTATCCAATACGCGATAGACAAGTATGATTCTGAAAATGTACTGAAGGAAAAGCTAAAGGACACGTTGCCCGCAAAGGACATCGAGCGGACGATTGACACGCTCATAGGCACCCAGAAAGTGCGCAGGATAGGCGCTGACATGCTCCAGAACAACGTAAGCCATACCGGGGAGCTCCCCGAACTGCCGGAGCACCTCAGGCCAATCATAGACAACCTTTGATCGTACAGAAAATTTTACCCTATTATTTTATAAGTGTCGGTCTCCACATTCCCTTGCATTGCCCACTGTCGGGGAAAAGGAAACGCCAGAGATTATCCGGAACCCTGCAGATGCTTACCAACTTTATACCAACCTTGTCAATTCGGCATGCAAGGAGATTATGCTCATACTTCCATCATCAGCCAGCGAAAAGGCTGAAATGATGCGCTCTACCCTCCAGTCGCTTGAGGAGGCGGCTGGCCGCGGTGTCGGTGTAAGGGTACTGACTACTTCTCAGAGCAAGCTGCCTGTTGGTGCGGACATCGTAGTCAGGCACATGCTCGAGAATGGCGGAAACCTGCACGAGATATTGATAGTAGACAGGGCTGCGTCGCTTGAATATCGCATAGACGAAGGCAAAGACCTCGTAAGCATCTATTCTTCAGGTTCACAGACCGTTCGACCGTTTGTTACAATGTTTGACAACCTCTGGGAGCAGGCAGTCGCACATGAAAAATTCTTGCAAGCCGATCACATGAAGGATGAATACATCAAGAAGCAGAGAGAGCTGTACAACAAACTGCGCGAAGCAGACAGGCTCAAAGACGAATTCATCAACATTGCTGCACATGAGCTCAGAACGCCCATAATGCCGATCCTAGGAGGGCTCGAGCTCATCGAGTCAAAGCTGGATGCGGCTGACGACAAGATAAGGGGGGAACTTGCAATAATCAGCAGGAATGCCGAGCGGCTGCTAAAGCTGTCAGAAGACATTCTGCAGGCAAGCAGGATAGAGACGGGCCGGCTCAAGCTGTATGTTGAACAAATAAACCTGAACAAGATCATTTCTGAAGTGATAACGGATGTTGAAAACAAGTACCGCCAAACTGCCAGTCCGCCTCCAATAGAGACAACCGACATGAAGTCGCTTATCATGCACATAGTCGGCGAGCGGATGGACGACAAAGCTCGTAAGATCATCACGTTTGAGCCAGGCGAGCCTATGCTGCTGATAGAATGTGACAAGGGCAAAATTGGCGAGGTGTTGTTCAACCTCATCGATAATGCCATGAAGTTTGTCGACCCACATGATGGTGAAATAGTAGTCTCTACGCGCCTGTCCGGACCAAACGTCATGGTGAGTATAAGGGACAACGGCAGCGGGATAGATTCGTCGATAAGGGACAAGATATTTGAAAAATTTACGACAAGGTCGGAAAAAGGTTCGGGTCTTGGACTTTACATTGCAAAGAGCATAGTGGAAGCGCATGGTGGCACAATCTGGGCTGGCAATAACAGTGACGGC
>JBDZWB010000243.1:0-2576 GCA_040255975.1 Nitrosopumilales archaeon | reverse complement strand
AAGAAAGCGCGCAGAAAGCCTGAGGCTGCCGGTAGTCCAAGTACAGGACAGTGGGCTTACGCAAATACCGCCGGGCACCACGACCTGCATCGGGATAGGCCCCGCGCCAGCCGAGCTGGTTGACAGAGTGACAAGTGACCTGAAGCTTCTCTAGTGCCTGCTCACAAGCAGGATGCCGATTATTATCAGCCCTGTTGCGATCCCCTGAAAGATGCTTATCGATTCACCAAGTGCAAGCGCCGCAATGACGATGCCAAATATCGGAGTCAATGAAAATATCGACATCGTCTTGACGGTTCCTATCCGCTTGATGCCCTGCAGGAAAAGCAAGAGCGCACCTCCAAACCCTGAAATTGACATGCCAACTATGATTAGCCACAGGGTGGGATCGATGCTAGCTATCGCGGGCCACTTGCCAATTGCAAGCGCGACTGCCAGCATGACTAGCCCGCCAGCAAGTGACTTGACCATCGCTATCTTGGCTGGGCTCACATTTGACGTCAGCCGCCTGCTGACATTGTTGTCAATTGCCCACATGAGCATCGACGCAAGTATCATGAGGTTGCCCGCGTTGAACTCTATCACCGTCTCTGACAGGTTTAGATCCGTGGTGGCAATGAACAGCCCGATCACCACAAGGACGACTGCAAACAGTCCGAGCCGGCCGTGTGGCTTTTCCCCGAAAAATATTGCTGCTAGTATCAGGGTGAACACGATTTCGCCATTTGCAAGTATCGCTGCGTCGGATGCGTCTGTCTGTTCCAGGCCGTAGAGAAGAAGCACAGGTGCTGCAATGGCTCCAGAGAGCGTTATTATCGCGAGGTAGTAATAGTCGCGCCTAGTGTCGAACCTAAACGATGCCTTTGCAAATGGAATCAGGCCCAAGCCGGCTATCGTGTAAACAACGGCCGACAGGGCAAGCGGATCGACCGTATCAAGCGGGACCTTTGCAAGGGTGAATACTGATCCAAACAGCGCGGAGGCGATCAAGACCGAAAGGTAGCCGGCCGTTGCGTGCTGCTTGTGGCGCTCCGCTTTTTCTTCGGACAAACAAATGAGCTAAGCGGGAAATGGTATTTCTGTCTATTCAGTCAGAAGGCACTAGAGATATATGGTGGAAAAGAAGTTTCTTCACTCGTGCCAAGATCTTCTCGTTCTTCAAGCGGTGGATCGAGCTCGACGTCAAAAAAGATAATTGTTTACGCAATAATTGGCATAATCGCAGTAGCCGCCGTTTCTGTTTCAGTATTTGCGCGCCCGCCTCCTACTCCTCCTAACGATGGCGGAGGTGAAGCGGAGGCGCTGCAAAGATTCGAGCAGCAGTGGTGCGGACCAGACGCTACGGCAAATTCAAACGGGTACATTACAGAGTTTGTGCTGCCCCAGGAATGCGAAATGCCGGTCGGCATTGCAGTTGATGGCGACCAAGTATGGTATGTATCATCAAAGCGCGGGCTGCTTGGCAGCTACAACCCATCTTCCAACAGTTTTGAACAATATGACATTCCTGTGTGGCCTTCCCTTGATCAGCCATTCACGAGAGTGCCGTCGTGGTCATCGTCATGGACAGTCAAGCCAGATGGCAAAGGCAATATCTGGTTCACCGACCAGAACAATGCACTCTGGAGGTTCAACAAAGCATCACAATCATTTGACATGTTTCCGGTTAATGCGAGCTACCCCTCCGCAATGGACTTTGACGCAAACGGCAACATCTACTTTATCGGGATAAACTCAAAGGCGCTCTTTTTCGGCAATGTCGCAGAGATGAAGAACGGCACTTCGGACGGTATCACCGAAATCCCACTGCCGCTAGATGGCTTTTCAGGAATTGATCCTCGCATCATAACCGCAGGCCTGATGGTGGTAGATAACGAGAGAAACGACGTGTGGCTCTCACTCCTTGCCTTCCAGCGCAAAGGCCAGCTATTCCAGTATGACATTGAATCGAACCAGATAGTCAGGACAATTGACCTGCCCGCAGATCTAAGCTCGCCTGTTGGTGGGGCAATCGACAGATCCGGCAATGTGTGGGTTGGCGATCACGGCACAAACATATTCTTCAGGTACAGCCCTGCTAACGAAGAGCTGACCAAATTCATAACGTCAGTGGCATCGCCAAAGATTTTCGGCAGAGAGACGCCTGACAATGCCTATACGTGGCCATACTGGCTGCAGCAGGCTCCAGACGGCTCATTCTGGTTCAATCAACACACTGGCAACAAAATAGCGCACTTTGATCCTAATGAACTCACCTTGACCGAGTATTGGATACCGACACAGAATCCAAACTGGGCGGCATGCCCTCCCAACGCAGAGACATGCGGCATCGCAAACGCCATGCAGCTTGCGGTGGGACAGAACGGCCAAGTGTGGTTCTCTGAATGGACTGAAAACAAGATTGCGCGTCTGGATGCTGCAAAGCAGATTCCAGTCGCAGTCTCGGCAACTGAAGAAATAACCGTTGCAAGAGGAGATAGCGCAGAGATCAGGGTCACGATAAACTCTCCCGATGACTTTAACGGCAGGATGGTGGCATCCGGCGAGGAGATCTCCGCGTGGCGGAAGGGCGACCC
>JBDZWB010000242.1:0-2608 GCA_040255975.1 Nitrosopumilales archaeon | reverse complement strand
GTAGCTTACTCGTATGTTGTATCTTGTGTCTTATCCTATGCCGCAAGAAGGGGAAGGGGCGGTTTGAAGACCTACTACAACATTTGAGATAGATAAAAGACTATCTTTTGGACAGGCAAGGACTATTTTCACAAAACTGAAAAAGCCTCAAAAACATGGCTCCAAGAGTACTGTTCAAAATTCGGTTGAATATCACAATATTTTTCTCCTGAATTTCTTCTTTGTTTCAACCGAATTTGCCATAGTACTAATTTGAGACAGTTGTTGTGATCATGCATCTATTACTTTGACATCGTGCGAGCCTACTACGCTCAAGACTTCGGGCTGCGTAAAGTTCGAGATAAGGAATGTCCTGACGTCGTAATCGCCTGCTTCCTCAGGCATCCATGACACACCTACTATGACATCGTCTTTTGGATATATTATGCCAGTTTGCCATGCTATGTAGACTGAAACACCATCGCTATTCCTGATTTCAAATAGTGCCAGAAATTGCCTGGAACTCTCGATGTTGGCTGTAAAAGACCTCGAAATGGTCACCTGTTTGCCAACGGCTGGCACATCAAGTAAATTGCCCCTGCTGTCTGTGATTGTGGGCGGAGGTATGGTGATGATTGTACTGCTCGCAAACTGCGCTGAGCTCAACGATAGAAGCAGTGCTATTATGATTGCACCATTAATACAGACGGCATGCCTTCTCTTTGACGTATCTGTTCAAGTGATATTGCAAATGCCAGTTTTTCAACTTTGTCTTGGTAGCTATCTCTTACATCAGCATTGCGTATGCAGCATCTATCATCATCTATTCTCTTATCTCTATCCATACTTTTTCTCCAATTATTTCAGTGTCCTGTTTCATCTACGGCCTTTTTACCAATACGGGACAGCACGACCAAGACAGACACTGCGCCCACTGCTGCTATCATTAGGGAAATACTGCCAAACTCTGGAACGGCATGAATCAATTCCGTTCTAATCAACTTTGCATTCATGAGCGTAACGATGTGCCTGCCGTCTGGGCTGACGACAAAGCTATAAGGATCATAGCCAAGCTCGGGCTCGCCAGTATTGATGTTCTCCATAAACGCTCCGTCAACTGACACTATTCTTATTGGTCCTCCGGGGGCTCTATACTCCGGACCGTCGTCAAAAATCACAAGGTCGCCGGCCGGACTAAACCGTGGATAATCCTCAATGTACTGGGAAATGGTTGTAAATTCCCCTGTTTCAATGTCAAAGGTGGTGAGATTGCGGTCAAGGTGGGGGAACCCATAAGCCCTCGTCTTTACCACGAGCAGGCGCTTTCCATCTTGGTCAGAGTCGTTTATGATGATGTTGTCGTCTCCTTCAAATTCGGTCTCGTACAGTACCTTGGCCTCTGTGCCCTGCACAAGCCTAATCCTATAGCCAACTGCACTGCCGTCCGCGTCTAATATCTTCTCACCATATGCTATCTCATCCCCCTTCTGACCTTTGACCCACGCAGCAGAATTGATGTCGCTATCCTGCATACTTGCAGCCACCACAGTCACGTTGCCATCGGCCAAGTTGTAGCTGATAACCTGATTGCGGTCCTGACCATATGGCTCGCCAACTAGCAATATCATGTCTCCGGATGGCGAGAACCTTGCAAACTGCAGAGTTTTGGTGTCAAACGGCAAGCTCACAGTTTCAAAGCTGTCCGGATCCATCAATCTAAACAACAAAAGATCCATAGAGAATGAAACGTCGGGACTATCAACAATATCTAGCGCCAAGATAGATTCACCGTCAGGGCTCCAGTCCATCAAACGATCTATCTGGACGTTCTCTGCCAAGACCTCCGATCCCGATGTTTGGTATATCGCAGGCTTTACCAGTATTGAGACATCGTTGCTTCTGACTTCGTTGATGCTGCCGTTCTGGGACCATTTCGCCACTCCGTAAAAAGTGAAATTGCCGGCAGCATCTGGGAAAAAGCCGGCGCTTGCGCCGTAGCTGCAAAGGAAACTACCATCCTCCACTTCGCTCTCTTCAAGCAGCACTTGGGTTCCATTCGGAGCAATCAGGTAGACCGAAACTACTATGCTCGATCCCGGGTCTGCTATTCGCCCGCTTTCAGGATCGCTCACGGGGTCTCTCTCTTCCACATCCGACGTCGGGCCGGGGCAGATTCTTCCTCTGATGGTTGAATGCCATGCCTGCGAAACCTCTGATTCTGTAGCCCATATCTCAAATGTATTCTCGATGTCTGGCCGAGCTTCCTGTGCCGATGCAGTGGAGCCAGCTCCAAACAGAGTCAGCACAACAAGAAATGCAGACATCAGAGCTATGGGTTTTGCAAGGTGATTGCCGCCAGCCACCTTGTTTGATAGCTTACTGATTGTATTAAGATTTTACCCAAAATGCATTCTGGCTGGAACAAAAGTGCACAATCCTTTTACGCAGGTTGCACGAATTGTGATTAATTGCCAAAGCTGCCAGTAGCCGCTTTCATCCTCTCTAGTATGATGACAATCATCCTGTCAGGCAGTTTTGTGGCTGATGCTAATGCCCAGAACATAATCGGCTACAGTGAATCCAAGATTACAGTACAGGGCGAAAAGAACTACTGCATCTCTAACAAGAC
>JBDZWB010000241.1:0-2642 GCA_040255975.1 Nitrosopumilales archaeon | reverse complement strand
CAACTTTACGACCGGCCAAAGCTGGGGCGCACTGAGAAAGGCATGGAAGGGATACAGGATTGCCAAGGTTCAGGGCGACACCGGCAAAATGAGGGAATACGCAACCAAGATCCGCAAGATTCAGGGCGAGCTTGGAATCAGCGTTGCCTCGTTTCCGAACATCGGCATCCAGTAACTCTGGATGTCCCTTCTTTTTTCTCCATTTCGCTTTTGCAGACCCTATAACACAACGCCTGCATTTCTAATTTCATGTTCTGCCGGATTGGCGTAACAGGCACTGGTCTGCCGGACAGAACCTGTCTTGCAAAGTAGCCAGTACAAGTGCCGCAACATTCCTATATCAGACGACCTGATCCATATCCCGATGCGCGCCCACCTACTGATCATGCTCTTGGTTGTCGCCGGGGCTGTTTCAATCGCATCCTTCACGCTGCTGGCATCTGCAAGCCCGGAATCCGCATCGGACGAAAACAGCGGCGGCATTGCAGCCGCAAATGAAGCTCCATACAATAATAATACGACAATCGTGACTATCAACGGGCGACAGCTGCTGGCTGAGCTTGCCATTACACCGGATCAACAAATCTTGGGGCTGTCTGTCAAAGACAGCCTTGCAGAGGATGAAGCTATGCTCTTTGTCTTTGGAAGCGAGGGCCGGCAGCCTTTCTGGATGAAGAACATGAAATTTCCAATTGATATAATGTGGATAGACTCCAACCAGACAATTGTCCACATTGAGCATTCGCTTCCACCCTGCGAGCCCGGTGTCGCTTGCCCATCTTTTTCACCAGACGTTGATTCGTTGTACGTGCTAGAGACGGTGGCTGGATATGCTGCAAGCCACGGCATAGTTGTTGGGACTCGTGTTGAAATTGGCGGGCAGGAAAATGACAACAACTCAGCAGGCATGACTGCAAAGAATTGCTAGTGGATTGCCTGAGGTGCCAATAGCATCTGACAAGTCCTTGAAAGGCAGAATATTCGTGCTATCGCATTTCCTATGATCGCATCCCGCATACGCAACAGTTGCTAGCTGGTCTGTTGGGGTTAGACTGTCACCAGCCGCTCTTTCTTTTTCTATAATTTTACTACCTTTTAGGAACCTCTTAAATGCCAAGTTTCCCTCTTGGTTCCGATGGCCTTAGGAGAGAAGCTCTTTGAAGAAACCGGCAAGGTCTCTGAACCACAGGTCAAGTCAGTGCATCCGATCGAAGGCGTGAAAATGGAAGTCTCTTTTTCAAACGAAATAAAAGGTGTCGGCAAATTTCCAAGTGGAAGGAACATGGGATCCGGGACTGTGACGCATTATCCAAGCGGAGCGGTAAACGCAAGATATCAAGGAGTTGCAACACTTGACGGGGACAACTACATCTGGTGGGCAAATGAAAAAAGCAGAAGAAAAGATGGCGGCGGTGTCAAGGGGATAGTGATAGTCTCTGGATACACAAATTCCCAAAAACTTTCATGGCTGACTGGCAAAATCATCGTAATAGAGTCAGAAATCGACACGTCGTTTCAACAGTACAGGGGGACAGGCTATGAATGGAAATGATCTCCTGCTGTAGGTCGGCAAAACATTATTGATTGATGGCTGAAGGGGCAAAGCTGTCCGCCTTGTAGATTATGCTAGTCATGGTAGATGTCACACCAGGAAGAGCCTTTACTGCTTTTATCACGTCTTCAAGCTTGTGTTCGTCGTCAGCCTGTACCTTTAGTATCAAGTCATAGACCCCTGTAGTCAGGTTTGCCTCTAGCACTCCCGGGACATCTTTTAGGGATTTCTCCACCGTCGCCGCCTGTTCCTCACTGATGCAGTTTACAAAGACAAATGCTAGAGTCATCCATTTGGTGGGATAAATGATGTTATAAAAGACTTGTCATCGTTCACCGTACGTTAAAATGCAGTTATCGCAAAAAGATGTCCGGCTTTGACCATCAGAATCGTGACGACTGACAAGGATAAGGCGCACAAGCGCGTAATCGAACTAGTCAAACTCTGTCAGGACGGGCTGTGCTGGTACTGCAAAGAAAAGGTTTCAGATTCGGATCCCATAGTGAGCAGGGGCAACAAGAAAAGGCATTATTACCACGTGAGTTGTGCGAGTCGGCTGAACATCATAATCGAATAAAAAAGCCATACTGGCCGGGCTGGCCGTGAGAGCTGATACAACCCGGCTTTCAGGCTTTGTGACGTAACGCAGCGATGTGATCGACGCTACGAAATACCATGCAGTTCATCTGTGTTAAGCAGTTCTCTGTCTTGTTACCTTTGAGTGTTAGGAGTGGAAAATATGAATTTGAAAAACGCTTTGCCAATAATCACCGCTTTCAATAGCCTGAGCATTTCGCGCAGCATCATGGAAAAAGCCCTACTCGCCAAGCATCTCGAGTTGGCAAACAAGAGCACTTGGGCTTTCGGGCATGCTGGCCACAGCTACCCAGCGCAATGCTAGGCTGCTCATTATTGTTATGCAGTTTGGTGCACTGTTAGGTTTGAAGATTAAAAATCAAAAATACGAATTTGGATCATGTATTGAAAGTAGGTAAACGATGAGCCCTACTCACCCTTGCGGGCTTTCGGGCATTGGCAGCGTATCTTGTGCAAAACCATAACGATCATGCGTGTTAAGCAATTCTCCAAT
>JBDZWB010000240.1:0-2649 GCA_040255975.1 Nitrosopumilales archaeon | reverse complement strand
AGCAAGGAGGCTGTTCAAGATTTGAGTGATGATATTTATCGCGAAATAATCCTCGACCACTATCGCAACCCAAGGAACAAGGGAAAACTGCCAGACGCCGATGTGAGCATACACGACAGCAACCCTCTATGCGGCGACGAGATTGATATCCACCTGAAAGTGGATGGAGACAAGATAAAGGACATCAAGTTCGAAGGCAGGGGATGCGCGATCAGCCAGGCGAGCGCCTCGATGCTGACAGAGATGGTTGCGGGCAAGCCACTCACTTCTGTCAAAGAGCTCACAAAGGACGACATTCTTGAGAACATTGGTCTCGTGAACCTCGGTCCAGCAAGAATAAAGTGCGCGCTGCTGTCACTCAAGGTGCTAAAGCTAGGCATGGTGAAATACTATGCCGACAGGGACCCTGCTTCCGCAAAGAAACTGCAGGAAGATTCGAAGGGTCTGTAGATGTCCAAGGTCAACAGTCACGACATACGAAAGATCATATTCGACAATTTCAACGACACGGACACCCGGTTTTCAAACGATGAGATGCTTGGTTATCTAAACCAGATGAGCCAGTACAAGGAGCTAGACGATGTCCTTGACTTCGAGGACGCTCTCCTTGACATGGAAAAGTCCGGCCTGCTCCGGCCCATAGCCCAGAACTTTAACACCCGCTACTATCGGCTGTGGAACACGCTTGAACCGGCAGCATGCAAGGCATGTGGATTCTCCACCTATTTTGCGCCGAGCGAGGAAGGCAAGGCATGTCCAAAATGCAATGCCTCGATGTAAGGGAAAACAGTTAAACGGCAACAGGCACGTTCTTTTCACTGGTTGTCTGCACAGGTCAAGCCGCCATGGATGATAAGCACGCGCTCGATGCACTTTGTCGCACTAGTGGCAGCGTTTGTTGCGTTCAGCGCGATCGTCGCATCAGGCGTTACGTCCGGAGCCGATGACGCTGCAAGCCGCTATTTCAAATCAATCCATGGTAACGCGGCTCTTGATGCAGTAATGATTGTCATAACTTCATTGGGCGACGTCACTACCCTGTTCCTCTTTGGCATAGTGCTGACCATAATTCGACGCACAAGGAAGGCCGGAATGATCTTTTTGATAGCGCTGGTAGTAATCGTAGTCCTGGTTATGTACATGAAACCACTGATCGGGAGGGAGATACCGCCATACACATTCGAGCCTGCATTAGGATTGCCTGAGAATTTCAGCCTCGAAAACGACAGCCTTGCACCGTTTGCCGCCGGGTTTGGCTACCCTTCGGGACACGCGTCGCGCGCAACGGCCCTTGCATTTATCATCGGCTTTGCCATCTACCAGAAATCAAGAAAGGCCGGTTACGCGATCTGGGCGTTTCCAGTTATAGTCGGTATCACCCGGCTCTATGTCATGCAGCACTACCCGACTGACCTCATCGGCGGGTTCCTCTTTGGCGGCATGGTGTCTGTGGTGCTTGCAAACGCCATGAAGCTTGACCAGCCGTTCTTTATGTCAAGGATAAAGGGCAAGGAGGACAGACCCTCCCAGCCCAGTGGAAATCTTTAATTTTGGTCAGCAGGTATTACCATTAGATGTCCCTGCTGTTAAACATCGCCGGGTCCGAGTGGATAATCATCATACTGCTTGGGCTCATCCTGCTCTTTGGCACCAAGAGGCTGCCGCAGGTTTCCCGCACGATAGGCAAGGCGATGGGTGAGTATGAAAAGGCAAGACAGACGTTCCGGCGCGAAATGGAGGAGGCAATGGAACCTGCGAAGAGCATGACTAGGATGCCCAAGATCACTGGTCCTGTTGCCACAGAAAGAGAAAAGCTTGAGACAATAGCCATCTCGCTTGGCATAGACGATTATGATGGTCTTACTGATGACCAACTGCGCACGCTCATAACAAAGAGAATGACAAATACCTAGTTCTTCAACACTTAAATACACAACTTTTGCAGAACATTGCCATGTCAGCAGCAATCAACCCATTTGAGGTTGCTCTTAAACAGCTTGACGAAGCGGCAAAGATCATAAAACTAGACAAGGGTTTACATCAAGTTTTGGCACACCCAAAACGCGTTCTTACAGTCTCGTTGCCAGTCAAAATGGACAACGGCGAAGTCCGCGTTTTCACTGGATTTAGGTCACAGCATAACGACGCCCGCGGCCCGTACAAGGGCGGCATTCGCTACCACCCACAGGTCACTGTCGACGAGGTCAAGGCCCTGTCGATGTGGATGACTTGGAAGTGCGCGGTGGCGGACATCCCCTACGGCGGCGGCAAGGGCGGCATCATCTGTAACCCCAAAGAAATGTCAAATGGAGAGCTAGAGCGCCTGACCCGGCGCTATGCATACGCCATAGCCGACATTATCGGCCCCCACACTGACATCCCTGCGCCAGACGTCTATACTGGCGGAAAAGAGATGGCGTGGATAATGGACACGTACTCTGCGCTAAAGGGCAACTATGTACAGCCAGAAGTCATTACCGGCAAGCCTATTGCGATCGGCGGCTCGCTTGGAAGGAACGAGGCTACGGGACGCGGCCTTTCAATTACCGTGAGGGAGGCAGCAAAGAAATTAAAGATAGACATGAAGTCTGCGACGGTGGCAGTACAGGGCTTTGGAAATGCTGGCCAGTTTGCATCGCAGCTGGTCGA
>JBDZWB010000039.1:0-10033 GCA_040255975.1 Nitrosopumilales archaeon | reverse complement strand
GTTTGAAAGTTAAAGGTTGAAAATACGTATCAAAAATGTGAAGAGCAGGTCATCATTTTGTCTCTTTCAGAAATGGAAAAAGCTGCTCTTCAATTATCTTGCAGTGGTCAGATTCTTTCTCAAACGACAACAGCAAAACACAATCCTGAAGAAAGGGATCATTTACATAGCTTCCAAGTACAACTGCTATCCCCTTTATTTTCTCAAACTCTGTGAACGAGTAAACCACCTTGCCCAAGGTTTCCTCGAGCGTCTTCAAGATATTCAACCGGATCAGCGACTTCATTATCAGTTCCGGTATCTGCTGCGGAGGCATCAGTAGCTTGTCTGACTCCCTTGAATCGATCCCTACAATGTCGCCCTCCTTGGTACAAAGTAATACAATCCTTATCGCTTCGTCCAAACTGAGGACATCTTTGCAAAAACCACCATAGTTCAAGTATAATTAACTAATGAATTTGTGACATTTATTAATTCAAGTAGAAGATTATAGAAAACTAAAACGACTAGATAAAACCCATGTCGGTGTTATGCAGTGCGAACTGGTTAACTTTTGGCGATAAAAACCGGTAAAAACCTAACATTACAATAGTAACATAACCCTAAAAACAAATTCATAAAAGCAACTTGGCTCAATGAAATACATCTATTTACATGTCAACAAAAGACATTGAACATCACTATCATTCCCTTATCATGATGCCGACAGTTCAAGATACTCGCGACAAAGTTAGACTTGCCATTTACAAACGAATCTGGGACTACCTCTCAAGCGGTTATGCAGTCGTCTATGCCGCAGAGTCGGACCCGTCAAAAATAATACGACAAGTATCCAAATTGGCAAAAGACTCGGCCCCTGCTGACAAAACAGAAATTGAAAATTACATAACCAGTGGCGCCCTGACCATCCTTAGCATGGATGAATTTTATTCGCCTTCCAAGACACAACCGCCGGACATCAACAAAATGCTGGGCTTGTGGCATTCCCATATTTTGAAAGCACAAAAGCGATCCAAACATAGAGGAGTCATCGCCATAGGCAACCCTTCGACACTTCTAGAGCTCGATAACAAACACTGGATCAAGCTGGCTGAATACGAGCGTGCAATAGGCAAGGAACTTGCTAGACCCGTAGAGGCCATCTGCTGGTACAGCAACGCTAAGGTGGTAGCAAAGTTATCGTTTAGCAATCTGGTTACCATAATCAACTACCATCATTCCACCATCCACGATGGCTGGTCATACCGGGAATGGCACCCATATGACATCGTCGCGCAGGTAGAGGACGGTATGGACAGAATGTTGGGAGAAGGAACGACAAGGTTGATTTTCAAAACCCTAAAGCTGGTATACAAGATAGACCCGGAAAGAACGATTATTTTCCAGCCAGAAGCCTTTGAAGAAAAATTAACAAAGATAATGGGAAGCTCGGTCTCCCAGCTTCTTTTTGAGGTCCTCGCAGATGCCCTTAGAAAGGAAATGTCATTTACCAGAATTTCCCAAACGCACTAGCTCTTAGTGAACGAGTTCTAGCAATACATACTGCGCCATGGCGCCAAGCGCAACCACGATTCCAAACAGAATCAGCGTTCTCTTGCCTGCGCTCTTTTGCCTATTAAAGTCTAGCATCACGGTCAAACGCCTCAATAAGCATGCATGAGAATATAGGTTAAAGTCAGTATGTGTCTACTACAGACAAGTCGTAGGAGCACGTATCTCAAAAACTCTTTTAAATTGTCGTGCAGGTAAAATCCCCATATCCGACCAATCAATGGTGTCAGAAAATGATTTACAATATTTCACTTGTAGCGGCGCAGATGGTTACCAGCCTGTCATGCCCACCTGCAAATATTTCAGCCATTCCAATTTCTAACTCTTGGAGCATTTTTAAAAACAGGTTAGTTTGAGGATAGCATCATGTCGTCAATTTCTCTGAAAGTGCTCGAGTCGTATACAAGAGACGTCGGACGGGGAGTAGCCAGAATCGACTATGACTCGATGGATTCGCTAAAGCTCAAGACAGGTGACATCATAGAGATAAAAGGTAAGCGCAGGACCGTTGCAAAGATTTTGCCGCTCTACCCGTCGGACGAAGGCAAGGGCATAGTCCGCGTCGACGGCCTTATCAGAAACAATGCTGGTATCGCGATAGGCGATGCAGTGGCTGTGAAAGGAGTAAAATTAATTCAGGCTGCCAAGGTCATGGTTGCTCCACTTGAACAGATCCCACCAATCGATGAGCGGTACCTCACCGATGCCTTGGAAGGCGTACCTGTACTCAAGGGCGACAATGTTATGGTTCCGTACTTTGGCGGCAGGCTGACGTTTCAGATTAGCGGCATAACGCCATCCGTTGGTCCAGATGGTGGCGCAATAATCACGTCCAAGACGGTATTTACCATAGTGGAGGCAAATGAAGCAGCTCGCGGCGTGCCCCAAGTTGCATACGAAGACATTGGCGGCCTAAAGGAAGAGATCCAAAAAGTAAGAGAGATGATAGAGCTTCCGCTAAGGCACCCGGAGATATTTGAAAAGCTTGGGATCGAAGCTCCAAAAGGCGTGCTATTGTACGGTCCGCCTGGAACCGGTAAAACGTTGTTGGCAAAGGCAGTAGCCAATGAAAGCAATGCTCACTTTATCAGCATATCCGGACCGGAAATCATGAGCAAGTTCTATGGAGAGTCAGAAGCTCGCCTGAGAGAGCTGTTCAAAGAGGCGCGTGAGAAGGCCCCGACGGTGATGTTCATTGACGAAATCGACTCCATTGCGCCAAAGAGGGAAGAAGTGACCGGCGAGGTAGAAAGAAGAGTCGTGTCGCAGATGCTGTCGCTATTGGACGGCTTGGAAGCAAGAGGAAGAGTCGTGATAATTGCGGCAACCAACAGGCCAAACGCAATTGACCCTGCTCTAAGAAGACCCGGCAGGTTCGACAGGGAAATCGAGATCAGGGTGCCTGACAAGCACGGCCGGTTGGAAATCCTCCAGATCCACACCCGCAACATGCCGCTTGACACAGACGTCGATCAGTCTAGGGTCGCGTCTGTTACGCACGGATTTGTCGGCGCGGACTTGGAATACCTTTGCAAAGAGGCTGCCATGAGGTGCCTGAGGAGGATGCTGCCAGAGATGAATCTGGAGGAAGAGAAGGTTTCTCCTGAAGTTCTGGACAAGCTCGTGATCACCCAGAGCGACTTTGACCAGGCGACAAAGGAAGTCATGCCCTCTGCCATGAGGGAGGTATTTCTCGAATCTCCTGACGTGCAGTGGAGCAACATTGGCGGGCTCGAAGACGTCAAGAGGCAGCTGCAGGAAGCAGTAGAGTGGCCTCTAAAGTATCCGGACCTTTATTCAAAGATAGGCCACACTGTACCAAAGGGCATTTTGCTGCACGGACCGTCTGGCACCGGCAAGACGCTGCTTGCAAAGGCAGTAGCGACAGAGTCTGAAGCCAATTTCATCAGCGTCAAGGGGCCGGAGCTTTTGTCAAAATGGATTGGCGAATCAGAGCGCGGAATCCGCGAAATCTTTCGAAGAGCCAGGCAGGCTGCGCCCTGCGTCATATTCTTTGACGAATTGGACTCGGTAGCACCAGTAAGGGGCATGAGCGAAGGCGGAGGCGCATCTGAGAGGATAGTATCTCAGCTCTTGACTGAAATGGACGGCATAAGCGCGCTGCATGGCGTGGTAGTCCTTGGCGCGACCAACCGTCCTGAAATGATAGACCCTGCGCTCATGCGCCCCGGCAGGTTCGACAGGATAATCTTTGTGCCAAACCCCGACAAGGAGACTCGAGTAAAGATACTTGAAATCCATTCAGTTGGAAAACCGCTCAAAGACGACGTTGACATGAAGAGGATTGCCGAGCTGACAGACGGCTTTAGCGGGGCCGACATGGCAGCAATCGCCAACACTGCCGCATCAATCGTGCTTCATAGGTACCTTGCAAAGTATCCCACGCCAGAAGAGGCTGCAAAGCACGCATCTGAAGCAGAAATTAGCGCTGCCGACTTTGAAGACGCGATCCAGAAAATCAGGACCCAGAGGGAGCTAAAGAAAGCAGAAAGCCTCTCCCATTTCATGTAGAGACAAGAATGCATTTACCAAAGTAGGAGCCATACTGACAACATGACATCAGAAACAACACAGCGGCACAAATCGTCAAGGGTCAATGAAAACGTGCTTGTGCTTCAGGGCGGAGGCTCACTTGGAGCCTTTAGTTGCGGGGTATTTAAGGCATTGCATAAAAATGGGATCAGCCTGGATCTGGTGGGCGGCACGTCCATAGGCGCCGTAAATGCCGCAATTATCTGCGGGAGCAGGAGCGGAAACCCTGCGCAGGATCTGGAGAATTTCTGGCTAGAGGTCGCCGAAAGCAGCTCCCAGCTGATGTCAGACATCGTCCTGCCCTATTACGATTTTGCCAAGGGCATGTTTGGCACAAGGAGGGTGCATACTGGAGCTCTTAACTCTGTGCTGTTTGGAGTCCCCAAGTTGTTCGTCCCACGCTGGACCGCGCCAAGCTTTGCGATGGGTGGCGAGACGGCAGACGACTTGCTGACATGGCCGCTGGACTGGACCTATCATTACGACCATTCGCCGCTGGCAAAGACGCTGGACAAGTATATTGATTACACCAAGCTATCCGCCCGATCAAGAAAAACAGAGAGCAAACAGGTTTCTGGCAATAATCCTAGGCTGATCATGACTGCCGTCAACGTCATGACCGCCGGCTCCCTTGTGTTTGACAGCGCAAAGATGGAGATAGAGCCCAAACACATACTGGCAAGCAGCGCCTATTCTGCCTACGGCTTTCCGTGGATAAAGCTCGACAATGACACATATGCGTGGGACGGCAGCCTCCTTAGCAACACCCCTCTCAAAGAGATAATCGAGGCATCTCCAAGAAATGACAAGAATGTGTACATCGTTGAAAATTATCCTCGAGTAATCGACAGGCTCCCGGCTAACAGGGCTGAAGTAATAGACAGGACGCGTGACATTATCTTTAGCGACAAAACCATCTATGACCTGCGCGCGTGGAACCACATGTCAAGGCAGACAGAGCTCATTGAAAAGCTGTACAACATCTTTGAAAACTCGCTGGACCATCTATCACTGCCAAAGTCGCTGGTAAGTGAGATCAAGAGCGATTATGAAAATCTCGTGGGAAGCTATGGCGCAGAGATACTGTCGATTCACAGAATAGCCCGAAACCGCATGGAATCGCCCCACCTTCTAAAGAATGCAGATTTCTCTGTCAAGACGGTGAAGGATCAGATAAAACAGGGCGAACAAAAAACCGAGGACCATCTCAAGGGCCATACCTCAGACATCGAGCTGTCAGAGCTGACGCGACTCCTATACCTGAAATAATCTGGTGCCCTGTCACCAGCATTTGACGGGGACCTATATGTTTGTAATCGATATTGTGTGCCTTGTGCTATTATCTGGATCTTTTTCACGTCCAAAGTCGTCTTCGATTCTGACAATGTCTGCCTCGTCGAAATGTCCAAACGATATTTCAAGAATCATTGCATCCTCTATTGCCTCCACCCTGTGGATGGTGCCAGTCGGAATGGTGACGCTCTTGCCTGCGTTTAGAAAAAGCTCCCTCCCATCCAAATGCACTATTACCCTGCCCTTTAGGATCCGCCAAAATTCTTCCCTGCGAGTATGATACTGCTTGCTGAGCCTCTTGCCCTTGGAAACATGCAGTAGCTTGATCGTGGATTTTTCATTCAATGTCAGCCGCTCAAAGAATCCCCACGGTCTGTTATCAGTTAATATCTTCATGAGATCAATAAGGATTTGGAATTTAAAAGCGGCATGTTCTTTTGATTATATTATTGTCGATGCCTAAGGCTAGCGAAATCTTTCCATGACAGCAATTCCTGGCGGCTGTGCGACTTTCCCTAATGCTGGCGTCTCAGGCGCTGGAAAAAGATCGTCCTTCTTATGCTTCCAAACTTGTTGCTTGCGCCGCGCAACTTTATAGAGTTGTTGCAATGGGTGCAGACCTTGCGCTTTTTTGAAATTGTCAGATCCGTTAACGGATATGTCCTTCTGCAGTACAAACACCAAAAATACAGTAAACCTCTTGCCTGTCGAAGGTCGAGGGCATCAAAATCAATGCCCTCCCTAAGGCAAACTTTTCTTGCAGCATCTAACAACACAGGGCTGCAATCTGTAAGGGTTCTAGGTACCATCGGATTTTGTACCCTTGTACATATAGATAAATCTAATGGTATTGACATATCTAATCGTGATGGTCTCTAGATAACATTATCTATCGCATTTACACGCAAATGCACCATCAGTCATGCAAGCAGTGTACATGGTGAATGAAGTGCCGATCGCAAGAGTTCTGGTGGACCCGATGAGGAGAGCCATACTGCACCTATTGAGGGAGCAGCCAATGACTCAGGCCCAGCTGGCAGAAGAACTTGGTCTCTCTAATGCTTCTTTGAACTATCACATGAAAATACTCCACCAGCACAAGCTTGTAGAGATAACCAAGAGCGTGGCAGAAGAACATGGCATAATGCAAAAGTTCTTTTCGCCAGCTGCCTTGCTGTTTGTATATGATTTGGACGCCATGCCCAAAGACGTGGCACGCTATTTTTATCCCATGAGCCTTGAAAGGGCAAGGGCGCTTGTTTCCACAATACTGATAGAGGATGTCGAAACGCCCTCATCAATAAAGAAGGTGTTGAGGCATAGAAATATCGAAGAGGTTTCAGCTACGTTATCGCGGCTTTTAGTCTCCGTGGCAAAGCAATACACCCGTCAGCGGGCTTTGCATGGAGACGAAAAGATAGTATCTGAAATTTATACCAAGGTATTCAAGCTCTTTTTAGACCAGCAATCTCTTAATGGCCGCAGCAAGCCAAGGCAATGAAAAAAAGAAGATTACAATAACTCTTTAAAATTCTGTAACTGTGTAAATCCACAACAAGCAGAGAAAAGAGATGGTTTGCAAGGGCATATGTGAGCAGTTTCGAGCGACGGCAGAGACATCTGTGCGTATCCACTACTTGTTAGGGCAGAAAAGGTGCCAATACTGTAGTATCTTTATGAAGATTGATGAAAATGTATGTCCATGCTGCCATCGCAGGCTGAGACTGTCGCCTAGAGTATCGAAACATAAGAACAGATTCCTAAAAAGCAAGAAATGTCGATGGTACTAGAGCGATTCTCCTGCCCTAGGTTATCCTGGTCATTGTCTTTGCGCCATGTGTTGTTTTTTGATATGATTTCTCAATTCGCCCCCGCTTCCGCCAACATCCTTGCTGCAGAGAGGACATCTCCACTTTTCAGCAACTATTCCCATTTCGCAGTTTGCACGATATCATAATTTTAAAAAATTTTGAACCATGCGAAATTTGCCGCGTTCGAACGGCCATAGATGTGTATCATAACTTTTTAAAATCCTGCCTTCCAGTTACCAGATCCTCATTGTCCCCCTTGAGTGGATGCACAGAAAACCCGTCATTCAAGGTCCGAAAGCTGTTCTGCCCAAATTGGATTGCTGGCAGGACGGCAACTAGGGCCCAAAAGCTGAATTAATTATCTTCCAAGAAAGTTGAAAATAACTCTTTAAAATCATGGTTTCGGAAATAACGTTGCAGCGGCGTTTGCCAAATGCAGCTGCGAAGGGTGTGAGACTACATGCAGGCCCGAAAGCCGCTTTGTTGCTGACATTTCTGGCGGCAAGTAGGGTTTGCAAAGATAATTTGTACTTACTAGTAAGAATCGTCAAAATATCCGCACTCACAGACAAGAATCAAAGATCCGCCCGCTGCTGGACGATCTACGAGAATGTTTGCCACCGTCAACGTTCGACCACATCTTGGACATTCTTTAGGATGAGCCTTCAAAGAAGTCAACTCTGAATTGCAGCGCATGCCAATATTTCTTGCGATGACTTTTACTAGATATTTTAATTCGTGTTCGCTTGGCCTTACGCGATTTCTATGTCAAAAATATGCTATGCATCTAGCAGCTTTTTAGGCTCAGTTTTCTTTATGAATTTTAAAAGGGAATCAGTGTCATCGTCTTCAATCTTGTAGTAGTGTTTCATCGAGTCCACCACCTCATTGTCATGTACGTCCAAACTTTTCGAGTCTTTTTTAGAAATTTCAGAGTCCTTGTCTGGCACACTTGAAAAGTGTGAAACTAATTTTTAAGTGTTTATGCAATTATCCATTCAAACTGGTGGCTGTCTGCAAACAATTTTGGCGCATATTCTATTGCACTATTTGTTACTCCAAGTGTCAACAACCATTGCAAAAATCATTTAAATGATGAATACTAGACAAGAGCCGTAATGAGTTTGATAATTGACACCAGTTGCCGCAACAAAGATCATTGCGATAGATGCGGCCTTGAAATGCAAGCCAGTAGCCGCCACAGCTGGTGCACCAGCCAGCGCTGCTATTGCAGTGACACCTGCTACTTGCAGAAATAATACTAGCTTAGAATATCAGTATACTTTTTTCTAGTGTCAACAACCATAATGGTTTATGCTGATTACTGTCTGCATGCAAGTTACTGCAATTGGTGGATGTAATCAGGGGTTCTACCGACAGGATAGCGGCCATCAGAGAGGCAGCGAAATCAAGACCAACAAGGTTCGCGATAGTGGTCGTTGCGCTGATCGTTGGCTTCGCCCTTGGCTCTTCAATTTACTACCAGTCCATCAACGAGCAGAATATCCGCGCTGCACTTTTCGAAGAGCAGAGAATCAGGCAGACCCAAAATATGGAAGGGCTGGCAAGGCAGATAAATTCAGAGCTAGAATCCATAGCCGGAAGGCTGCAGGGAATTGCCAATTCAAATTACATCCAGGGAGGGGAGCTGTCCGGCGACAGAATATCCTCGCTTTTGGCTGAGAACTATGTCCCGGTCAGAGAATCAGCTGGGAACATTTTCATTCTGGACAAAAATGACATAGTCACCGCGACGATTCTTGAAAATGATCAAAACCCTGTCGGGTCTTCGCATTTTGGCAAGGATTACGTGAATGAAGCAAAGATAAGGCTGTCACCAGCCCTCTCAAGGTCCTATGCTGGCACCAACAACACCTCCTACGTCGTGCTGTCATACCCAATAATCCAGAGGGAGAGCGGCGAGTATCTCGGGCTGGTAGCCGCTTCAATTCCTCTGCAGCAGATCCTTGGCGGTTTTGGCAGCCCGTACATCACCGAAAGCGAACGTGTAATAGCCATTGACAAATCTGGCACTTTTATCATGGCCGACGATCAAACCCTCATAGGCAAGGACTATCAAAACAGGGAGATACTTCAGCGGCTGGACAACCCGGATGATTTTCAAAACCTCTTCAGCCGGGCCCTTGAAGGTCAGCCTAGTAGTCTTGTCGTTGACGGCCTCTACCAGAACGAGCGCCTTCTGGTCGCGTACCCTGTCCAGCTACGAGAGGAACCTGTATTTGTAATAGTCGGGTCAACTCCTACTGAAGGGATCTATTCCAAGATCGAAGGTATTGTCTTTACACAAAGGGTCCAGACCACTGCCCTAGTTTCAGCTGTGGTGGCTTCTATAGCAGTCATAATCTACTTTCTGGCTAGATGGAGCGAAACGCTGCAGAGGGAAGTGAAGAAAAGGACCGAAGCTCTGGAAGCGCACGATCGGATGCAGTCAGAGTTTATCAACATTGCAGCGCACGAGCTCAGGACTCCTGTGCAGCCTCTGCTTGGCATGGCGGACATATTGGATTACTCATTTGAACAGGATAATGCTGAAAAGATAGAAATCTCAAAGGCCGAGCTGAGCTTGATCAGGAGGAATGCCCGGCGCCTTGAGCGCCTATCTTCAGACCTTTTGGAGGTGTCAAAGATCGAAAGCAATTCGCTCAAACTGCAAAGGGAATGGGTGGATCTTGATCAAAAGATCATAGACGCAATATCTGACGCAAAGAGCTCACTGCGCGACGAGAAAAAGGATAAGATACGAATCTTCATGGACCGGGGCGGGGCTCCCATAAGCAAGCCAATACTAGTTTACTGCGACAAGG
>JBDZWB010000239.1:0-2673 GCA_040255975.1 Nitrosopumilales archaeon | reverse complement strand
ATGTCATTTGGGAACGCTCCAATCGCGATATCTGATTTGAAAACCCCTGGGCAGTATTTTGCAAGTGAAGTGCTACCTGTACTCCGGAAAAACCTGAACGCATACAGCGTCGTGTCAGAGCGGCCCGCCTATGCTCTGGAGTATGGAGCCAATTCAACCGAAATGATCCCGGTGGACGACGTGGAATACAGCTTTGAAGTGGAAGGCAAAAAGATAGACGGCAGGGCAATGATTTTTACGCGCAACCACACTGCAGGCGACGCCGGGATCTGGAACGGCTTTATTGTTGGCGTAGAGTCCTCTGAAACTAACTTTGATGCAGCGATCCAGCAGGCGTCAGTGGCATTGCTGACTTTGCAGTTTGACGAACAATGGCTGGCTAATGAAAGGAGGGTCCTGATTGAAAACACGAATGCAACTGGAGTGCTTGGCACTGCCACAGAACTTATGGCAAACAGCACTTTGGATGACTTTGACGTGATCGTCCAGACGGCCGCCCACAAATTGGTGAGGACGTACAACAACATCATGATTGGCGGCTATCTTGACTCGGAAACGATGCAGGAACTGCACCTGCCCCTATTCCCTGATACGCAGCATTGGTTCCTTAGCGGCGACCAACTCGTAGGCAGAAAAAGCAACTGGAACCCGATGAACTCGACCTCGCTTGATCCCCTATTCTGACAATCTCGCAAGACTTATACGGACATGTCACTGCTACCCATAGCACGATGCCAACTCTGTGGGGTCGTAGCGAAGCCAGGCATCGCAACGGGCTCCAGATCTAACAAAAGGGCTAGGTTAGAAGAAACCCGTGGGTCAAGGGTTCAAATGATTGCGGTCAATAGCCGCGTCAGAACAGATCCCTTCGGCCCCACTTTTTCACTTAAGCGATACTCTGCCTGATCCTGCCATTCGTCCTCTCTCTTTCAATCTTTTGCCTTTTGTAGCATTCAAAACAAAGGTCATTATAGGCAGTGTCGATCTTGGCCTTGCACATCACACAGAGCATAATCAAAACAGAACAGATATGCCGTGCTTATATCCAGAATGGAATCTTTTTCTACTAAAAGTTACTTGAGATTGTGCGCCTTGACTATGGCCGGATCCAGCACCTTGCCGTCTTTGATGCTTACAGCCTTGGCAAGCTCAGGCCGCATTGACTTGCTTGCGACCTCCCTGACATAGTCTGAAATTATGGTAGACAGTTCCATCGATGCGTGTCTTGCGACTATTGACGGTATGTTTGGCACGCGGATGAATATGTTGCCGAAATAATCAGTCTGCGCCGGGTTCAGTATCGTACCAGTGCTTGACGGCGAATACTTGCCTGTGGGGTCAATATAGGGAAAGTTGCCACCTTGGTCAACCGATACGTCGATGATTATCTTTTTCCTCATTTCGGAAATTTCTTTAAGCGACTTCTCGTCGATCATCCTGTCAGCCTTTTCCTTGTCGTAGGTCGATCCGATTATGACATAGGCGCTGCGCAGGATGTCCCGATCTGCTGCAGCGACTACTGAGCATTTTGGCAGGTTGATCTCTTGCAGGTATTTCCTACGCCCTTCACGCTTTTCGATTATCATGATCTTGGCTCCAAGTGCCGAACATATCCTTGCAGCCGTCTCGCCCACGGTCCCGCCACCAAATATTATGGCCATCTTGTCCTGCAGCGACAGCATTCGCTTCATCTCGTTGTCGATGTTGACATTGACGATTTGGTCAAAGCCGTCGACAAACTTGCTCTTGACCTGATCGGCTCCAGTCTTGAGCCTGATGGATCTGTCGTGCTTGAATGCATAGTTGTGGAAAAAGCCTGCCCAGATGCCTGACATTGCCCCTGCTATCTTGCTCATAGGCATCAAAAGCGGGGTCTGTCCCTTTTCGTCAACCACTTTTTCAAATGATATGAAAGTTGCACGGGATTTCACTGCCGCATCAGTCAGCTCCTTGCTTGATTCAAAGTGATTAAATCCAAAGATCGTGTGATGGGGTTTGACGTTTGCATGTTCGCCCTTGCCCACCTGCAATTCTTTTACCTTGACTATAAGGTCAGACTCGGAATAGAGCTCGGCCTGCGAGCCTGCTATCGATGCGCCGGCAGAGCTATACTCATCATCGGAAAAACCGCTCTTTGATCCCGCCTGAGACTCGACAATGACCTTATTGCCGGATCTGACAAGGGACGAAACAGAGCGAGGAGTTAGGGCCACCCTGTTCTCGTGGTCCTTTACCTCCTTTGGAACACCGATTATCAATCATCTTTCCTAATAGTGAATCACTTATTATATTTACTCAAATTACCGGATGCACTTTGCGATCTCTTTGTACGACCCAAATGTGTCCTTTGCCTCCGAGATGTGCATTTGTATGGCTTTTGCCGCAGACTCGACAAACAATTCAGCTGGATCATGTCTCCTTACCAGCTTCACAAACCTGTTTCCCTGGGAATGCAGCTTTTCAAAATAATATGCCGAGCTCTCCTCGATTATGACATCTGCGTCATGACAAGAAATGCCATTTGTCCTTAGGTGCTTCTCCAGCTTGGCTGCATAACGTCCAAAGTGAATTGAATAGGCATCATCTTGAGTCTCTGCCATATCAGTATAGGGTGTCCCGCGCTTTTCAATTTTTCGTGCTAGAACTTTGTTCTACAACCGCTTTTACCAATCA
>JBDZWB010000038.1:0-10144 GCA_040255975.1 Nitrosopumilales archaeon | reverse complement strand
AGGCGAAGTCTACCAGAGGGTCAGGCACTGCCTTATCGCAAACAGGGGCGCAAAAAAAATCAAGTACGTGCACTCGCATCCGCAGGCGCTCGCACAGTGCAGGGGTTACCTGCAAAAGAAAAAGCTCGAACCCGTGCCGGCCTATGATACCGCTGGCGCGGTGAAAATGATAAAGGAAAACAGGATGCTCGATTCTGCGGCAATCGCAAGCAGGCTGGCAGCCCAGCTTTACGACATGGAAATCCTTGAAGAGGGCATTGAAGACAGAAAGAACAACTATACAAGATTCCTCGTACTGTCTTCTGCCAAGAAGGCAAAGGACGACGCCAAGGGCAGCAACTACAAGACTTCCATGATATTTTCGGTCAAGCACGTCCCCGGCGCGCTGTTTGGGATCGTGGGCGAGTTTGCCATCCGCCGGATAAACTTGACCAAGATAGAGTCGCGGCCTACGAAAGAGACTCCTTGGGAATACAACTTTTACGTCGACTTTGAGGGACACGCGCAGGACAAGGCCGTGAAGGAGGCGCTCAGGTCGATAAAGCCAAAGACGTCATACATCAAGATTCTGGGCTCTTACAAAAAGGCCGAGTTCCGATAAAAATTTGAGTGTAAATAGCCACAATAAAGAAAGGTGGATCAATGGACAAAGACTGCTTCGCCCCTGATCCTTGATACGAGAAGTTTAGCCACCATAACTGCACAGACAGCAACTGCAGCTCCAACTCCTATCCATGGAAGCATGGTGTCAAGATCGATATTCATTATGGGTATGCCGTTGCCGATCGCTCCCGGCTGTGTGGCAGCCCGAACCTTTTCTTCAGCCAGCCTCTGGATCTCTACATATTCTGGAGGCAGAGCAGTGCTGGTGCTTGCTGCAAATGCCCCACGAACAGCTGATAGCACTGTCATTGCAGCTGTCACAGTTGCGGCAGCTAATCTTGACAGAATCGGTTGTAGTAGTTCGCCGATCATGTGACATCACCTGGATATACAGCAATACTCGAATTGAAAATAAATTCTTTAATCCAATTAGATTTTTAAAAGTCAGCGGCTAACCTGAGTGTTCAAAATTTTTACCTGCAAAATAAGACTTAAATAATCCAGTTACACACTAAATGTTACTAACATAGGTGAACAATCTATGTCGCAACAACAAGTTCCAATTGTTCTTCTGAAAGAAGGGACTTCTGAGACAAAAGGCAACCAAGCACAGAGAAACAACATCACTGCTGCAAAGGCAATCGCTGAAATTGTCCGTACATCGCTGGGACCCAGAGGGATGGACAAGATGCTAGTTGATACTCTTGGCGACGTCACGATAACAAACGATGGCGCCACTATTTTGAAAGAGATCGACGTCCAGCATCCTGCCGCAAAGATGATGGTGGAGATAAGCAAGGCGACTGACAACGAAGTCGGCGACGGCACCACTTCGACTGTAGTCCTTGCCGGCTCGCTGCTTGAAAATGCAGAGGAGCTGATCACAAAGAACGTCCACCCGACGGTCGTGGTCGAAGGCTTCAAGAAGGCATCGCAGAAGGCGATCGAAACTCTGAAAGAGATCGCAACCAAGGTCGACCCGACCGACAAGGCGTTCTTGAACAAAATTGCAAGGACATCGATGGCCTCAAAGATAGTGTCGTCCGATTCAAGAGACTTGGCCGACATGGTGGTTGAGGCGATCCTCGCAGTCGCTGAAAAGTCAGGCGATCAGTACAAGGTCGACGTTGACAACATCAAGGTGGAGAAGAAGGCAGGCGGCTCCGTCAGGGACACAAAGTTTGTCCATGGCATCGTCCTTGACAAGGAGGTCGTGCACGGCGGCATGCCAAAGAGGGTCGAGAACGCCAAGATTGCCGTCGTCAACAGCGCGCTGGAAATCGAAAAGACCGAGTTTGACGCCAAGATAAACATCAACTCTCCAGACCAGATGCAAAAATTCATCGAGGAAGAGAATAGGATGCTCAAGGCGATGGTTGAAAGGATAAAGTCTGCGGGAGCAAACGTCCTTCTGTGCCAAAAGGGAATCGATGACATTGCGCAGCACTACCTTGCCAAGGCGGGCATCCTTGCAGTGCGCAGGATAAAGGAAAGCGACATGTACAAGCTTGCAAGGGCCACCGGAGCGCGAATCGTCAACAACCTTGACGAGCTTTCTGCTAACGACCTTGGGTTTGCCAAGCTGGTCGAAGAGCGCAAGGTAGAGACTGACAAGTGGGTCTTTGTGGAAGAATGCAAGAACCCCAAGTCTGTCTCCATCCTGGTGCGCGGAGGCTCGCAGAGGGTTGTAGACGAGGCAGAGAGGTCGGTGCATGATGCGATCATGGCCGTCAAGGACGTGGTCGAATATCCTCACATACTGGTCGGCGGAGGCGCGCCCGAAGCGCTGGCGTCGTTAAAGCTGAGGGAATGGGCCGCAACCCTCTCTGGAAGAGAGCAGCTGGCTGCTGAAAAATTTGCAGAAAGCATCGAGACAATACCGATCGTGCTGGCTGAAAATGCAGGCATGGATCCTCTCGATACCCAGGTGCAGCTGCGCTCAAAGAGCACCACTACCGGCAAGGCGCGATTTGGAATCGATGTCATTAACGGCAAGGTCGCAGACCTGGCTGCCAAAGACATCTACGAGCCACTTGCCGTGAAGGAACAGGTCATTAACGCGGCGACTGAAGCGGCATGCATGATCCTAAGAATAGACGACGTCATTGCCGCGTCAAAGCCCAAGGACATGCCCAAGCCCGGCGGACACGGCGCTGGCGGCGGCATGGACGGCGACATGGACATGTAAAAATGTCCTCCACTTTCTTTTTATTTTGGACAGGCTATCCGATCGGAGCGGGCACAGATGGAATCTGATGTTATTCTAGACATTCTGGGAAACAACACGAGGCGCAAGATACTGAGCGTGCTGGCCCGGGAACCGATGTATTTTAACCAGCTGGCAAAGGAGATAGACATCGGCCAACAGGCCATACTCCGCCACCTAGTTGCTCTTGAGGAAAGCGGCCTTGTCGAAACATATGCGGAAAAGAGCGACCTAGGAGCGCCGGATAGAAAGTACTACAGGCTAAACTCTTCGTTTGTCCTCACCATTGCATTATCAGAAGATGACTTTACTATATCCAGCCAAAAGATCGAGGAGACGCGCCAGAAGGAATCTATGAAATACTACAAAAAGCTGGAGTCGCTTCCATCAGATGCTGGGAGGGCACTTGCATTTCTGCAGCAAAGCTTGGCAGCGATAGACGAGGAAGCCTCGGTACTAGAGTCCCGGCTTGCTGACCTGCGTGCGCTGAAGCAGTTGGTTCTTCACAGGCTGCATGAAATAGGCGCCGGCAACTTTGAGGGAGATGAGCGACGAGTGCTCTATATGATAGTAAAAGAATCCCCCAAATCACTGACCGAGCTGTCCGACATGCTGGATGAAAAAGAATCCAGCTTAAGAGAGATTATTGCCGGGATCAGAGCTAGGATGAAAGATGGAGGCCTTCATAGGCTGTTGCAGGACTTTGGCTAGCGGTTCCTAAATCTCAGGCTCAAGCCAATCACTATTATGCCCGTTATCATGAGCATCAGCGCGCCCGTCAGCCCAAACGCGCTTGACTTTGTCTGCGTATGGCCACTGACTGCCAGATCTTCGCTTCCAGTGTTGTCAATTACTATTCTGTATTCGCCAGCCTTTTGCGCAGTCAGGTCGTAGCTGAATGAAGTGGCGTTGCTTTCTGAGACGATCACCTGCCCGTCAGGCTCTTGAATCGTAATGTCAAAGGTAGAGCCAGTCACAGTTATGCTGGCTGTGTTATCGACATCCATCAGTGGCGTGATTATGTCCGATGTCCCCGGCCTGACTGTATTGTCGAGTGGGACATCGACTGCGGTGTTGGTATAGATGCTAGACGCCACGCCTATGACTATGAACGCTACTCCTGCCGCCAGTGCAGCGTAAAAGATCTTGCCAGCCAACATGCAGAATCGGGGTGCGGCTCTATATAGCGCTTTTCTACGGAATTTCGATCATTATGTCGGTGCTTTCAGTGGTTCCTTCCGTCCATGTTACGTAAGTGTTTTCGGCTGCTGCCACATCCGGCCAGTACGAGATGACTTCTTCGCTGTTGCTGATGTTCTTTGCGTCCCCGAACGTTTCCCCTCCATCAGAGCTTGATGCAAAGAATATTTCATCGTCATGCTCCCACGCAAGGTAGACATTGTCGCCGGAAGCTGCCAGGGATGCTCTGGTGCCGCTTGAAATTTCCGTCGCGTTGAAGGCGCTTCCATTGATGCTTTTTGCAAATATCACCGTCTCGTTTGAAAAGCCGGCCACATAGATGCTGTCGCCTGAAGCTGCAAGTGAAGTCACTGCAATGCCTCCAGGACCTTCTGTCGTTTCAAAGTCTACCCCGTTGCCGCTCCTAGCCACGACGCTCAAGGATTCTTCAGAGCTGTCGCCGGTCGGATAGTGCAGCCATGTCAGGTACAGGCTGTCATCAGTGCTGGCCATCGACACGGAATCTGCGTCATCTGTCACAGGCGCCGCTTCAAATTCGACTCCATTTGAGCTTCTTGCAAGCATCAGGTTGCCGGTGAACTCTTCTTCTGCTCCTGTTATCCAGGAGACATAGATGTCGCCTCCAAAGAGGGCAATGCGCGGATCTGCGCCTTCTCCAGAGTGGTTGCCAAAAACAGTCTTGTTGCCAAAGGTTTCTCCGGCATCGTCGCTCATGACAAATGCGGCGGTCGATTCCTCCTCGGAATCATAGTCGGCCCAGACGACGTAGACATTATTGCCGGAAACCGCGATGTCAGGGTTCCGTGCAAAGCCACCTTCTTCCAGCTGGCCCATCGTAACCGGCTCGCTGAACGTTTCGCCAGCATCACCGCTTTTCGCAAACAAGATTTCGTGCTGGCTTGAAGCGTCATCTACCCACACGAGGTACACGTTGCTCCCCTGCGCTGCTACGGCTGCCTCGTCAGACCTGCCAGAGTTCTCACTGACGTTTTGGGGAGTTGCGGCAGCAGTCTCTGTCGCATTGGCATCGTAGAACAGCGTGGCGTTGCCGGTGACTCCGCTCTGCACGTGCGTGACTGCAAAAGTGTAGTTGCCGGTGCTGTTGAACATCGCGTCAACGTCTCCAGTAGGGATAAAGAGCGTAAACACCGGCTTTGTCCCAAAGCTCAGGCTGTACTTCTTTAGCTCTTCGCCGCCAGGCGCACGGACCGCTACCGTAACGTTTTCGCCCGCAATCCCGCCCCTCAGCATGCCGTTTAGGCTGACGGTGTTGTTGTTGTCAGCAGCAGTTGCCGACAGGTTTGCAAACTCGGGCGTCGAAAACTTGATCGGATGTAGGATCTCTGCCTCGGCTGTTCTGTTGTCGTATTCATATGTCGCAACAACCCTGTAGTCGCCTTCGCCGGCCTCTCTTGATGCGAAAAAGCCTGTCTGGTCAGAGTAGGAGAAGCTGTCGTGAATCGTGCCATCCGGCCTGAACACAATGATCGTAATGTCGTCAAAGCCTGCCACCTTGTTCTCTACCTGTGCGGTCACCTGCACCCATCCGTAGACAAAGGTGGCGTTCTGCGCCTTCAGTGTTATTTCCGGCTCTGCCGCTGTCCCGGTTTCGTTAGGCTGGGGCTCTTCTTCTGTCTGAGGAGGGGCTTCGCCGGGTGGTGGAGTGATCGGCACCACTTTTGGCTTTTCAGGTACTACAAGCCTATAGCTTGCAGTCACTTCCGAGTCGGCAGGCACCAGCCGCGGCCTGTCCTTGCTTCCATCCTCCCACTGCCTGAACATGATGTCGTTCTTGCCGTCGCAGTCGGTGCAGTCGGCTGGGAAGACAAAGTACAGCCTGTCCTCAAGACCCCTGACCATAAAGCCGCGCTCGTCGGCATAGCCTGCCTTTATCATATTGCCACTGATGTCGTAGACGGCAGTGTACATGCCGACTTTATCATCTGTGAATCTGGCGCTCCATCCTTCGGACCTGATCCTTTTCGCGTTGACCGTTATGCTGTGGCTAGTATCGGCCGGCTCGTCCGGGTCGCCGTCTTCTACCTTCATCTGCTGGTTGTTGATTATGGTCTTGTAGTTTTCTAGGTTTATGGTGACTGGCTGGTAGATTATCGTGTTGTTGCGGTAGACAGGCTTGTTGATCACGATTGTGTTACTTTCAATGACGGTGTTGTTGTTGTTGGCAACCACCGTGCCGTTTGCATTTGCAGGCTGTTCCTCTGCCGGCGCTTCAGCTATTGTCGTGCTTTCGTTCTCAGGAGGCCCATCGCTTCTGTCTATTGTGGTAAGTACGGGAGCGGGGCTAGACTCCTCCTGCCGTGTCATGTTTGCGTAGGCTACAAGCCCTCCGACTGCTGCGATAACCGCAATAATGGCAACTGCTGCGCCTTTTTTCCGGCTCAACGCAAGCCAAACGGCGGCTCACTATTTACAGGGTATCGAGCCCCACTCAAGAAAATATGTACTGACTCCGGAAGAGATTTCTTGCCAGCGCCTACATCACGTCGACATCGTGGGGCTGGCTCTCGATGTAGCCGGCTGACGTCATTTTGATGAACTCGGCGTTCTTTTGCATTTCGGCAATCGTCTTGGCGCCGCAGTATGACAGGCCCGACCTGAGGCCGCCTGCAAGCTGGCGCACGATCTCTACTACGCTTCCCTTGTAAGGAACCATGGCTTCCACGCCTTCTGGCACATAGTCGTTCAGGTCGTCTGAATCGACCACCTGTGACCCCTCTTCCCGGTACTTGCGCCCAAGCGAGGCGTAAAACGACGCCATGCCGCGGTACATCTTGTATTTCTTGCCATTCTTTACCAGCGTCTTGCCGGGGCTCTCGTCTGTCCCGCCAAAGAGGCTGCCCACCATCACAGAAGATGCGCCTGCTGCAAGCGCCTTTGTCATGTCGCCAGAAGTTCTGATGCCACCATCCGAAATGACTGGAATGTCATAGTCGCGAGCAACCTTGACGCTGTCAACCACCGCGGTCAGCTGTGGTACGCCCGAGCCTGTCACGACCCTTGTGATGCATATCGAGCCCGAGCCGACTCCGACCTTTACCGCGTCAACGCCGGCCTTTATCAGGTCGCGGGCGCCCTCGCCTGTAGCGATGTTGCCAGCTATCAGCTCGCAGTTTGGAAAAGCCTTTTTGATCATGTGGACAGTATTTATCGCATTTTCACTGTGGCCGTGCGCAATGTCGACCACGAGCACGTCGGCTCCAGCCTCAAGCAGCGCCTCTGTGCGCTCTAGGTAGTCACCCTTTACCCCCACCGCAGCTCCGACCAGCAGCCTGCCCTTCTTGTCCTTCGACGCGTGCGGGTACTCGTCCATCTTTAGGATGTCCTTGCTTGTGATGAGCCCGACTATTCTGCGCTTGTCGTCTATTACCGGCAGCTTTTCGATGCGGTGCTTGTGCAGGATCTCTTTTGCCTGCTCTATTGTGGTGCCGGCCTTTGCCGTGATGACTTCTTTTGTCATCACCTCTGACACCTTGCGCTTGCTGTTCTTTTCAAACGTGATGTCGCGCCTTGTGATTATGCCGGCTAGCTTGCCGCCTTCTTCGACCAGCAATCCTGAAACGCCGTACTCGGCCATCGCCTTTTTCGCCTCTACGACAGAGATCTCAGGCTTGACGGTGTATGGCTGCTCTATCATAACCGACTCTGATCTCTTTACCCGCAGTATCTCATCTACCTGATCCTCGATTGTCATAAAGCGGTGTATGATGCCGATCCCGCCTTCCCTTGCAAGCGCTACGGCCATGCCCGATTCCGTCACGGTGTCCATGTTTGCGCTTATGATCGGAATGTTCAATGTGATGTTGCGCGAAAGCTTTGTGCGCAGGTCGGTCTGAGACCTGGAAACTATTGGCGACCGTTTAGGAACAAGAAGTACGTCGTCAAATGTCAGACCTTCTTTGATGTCCAACTATTCCCTTGCTGTCTAGTCGGTTCGTAGGATTATAAGCGTTTGGTATCAGGCACTGTCAAAAAAAAGTAGTGGGTGGCTGAGAGCCCTTTGCCTCAGCTTATGCTTACCTTGCCTTCCATCCACGGATGCAGGATGCAGTAGTAGTCGTATTCGCCTTCTTCGTCAAACGTGTGCTGCCACTGCTGGCCGGAGGCGATTATCGAAGAGTCGAACAGGCCCTGCTGCCTGCTCGTCACTGTATGCACGACGCTGTCTCCGTTGATCCAGCTGACAGTCGAGCCTTCCCCGGCCGTGATCGTTGCAGGTTCATAGAAGCTGTTCTGATTCTTGTCCCACGCCCCGCTTGGGATGTTTACCGTCGGTCCTCCACCATGACCCTGGTGTGGAGACGCGGCAGGCTGCGAGCCGGACAGGTTGTCATATGTTATCGGTACTGGCTTTTGCATCTCTTTCTGGAGCTCGTACTGCCAGTCAAGCATTGACACACTTTCCAGCAATTCTGGATTTTCTTCCGGCAGGACGCGTATCTCGCCCATGTTGCCCCGCTCTTCCATCATGCCGTGGCTGTGGAACAGGTACGTTCCAGGCCACTGCCAGCTGGCCTCTACGATCGCCGCGTTGCCCGGCCCGATTTCAATTGTCTGCGCGTCTATCGGGTCGTTCGAAGGAAGTCCCGACTGGTACACCTTGAATATCGTGCTGTGAAGGTGGAACGGGTACGGGATGGTGGTGCCCATGTTGATCACATAGAACCGCACAAGCTCGTTCTGCCTTACCTCAAGAGCATTGTCTCCCATGTACTGGTCCGCATAGCCGTTGACGGGATAGTACTTTGCGACAAAGTTGTCCTGGTTGTCTGGATCAAACTCGCTTAGCACCAGCGCAAATTCCCGGGCAGGCTTTAGCACTTCAGAATCCTTCGGGTCTGTGATTATTGCTCCATACATGCCCATCCTTATGTGGAGTGAAGTCGGGTACGCATGGCAGTGATACATGAGCGCGCCTGCAGGGTCTGCAATAAAGTTGTAGGTATAGCTCTCTCCGGGGAGCACCTGCGGAAGCACTCCGTCGTTCTTTTCGTCATGGTTTCCGTGGAAGTGCACAGTGTGAGCAAGGGGTGTCTCGTTTACAAAATGGATTGTGACGTTGTCGCCCTCGGTGAACCGCAGCGTGGGTCCCGGCATAGTGCCGTTAAAGGTCCAAGTTGTCACCACCTTTCCGGGCGCTATCTCCAGCTCGGCGTCTTCTGCAATCAGCGTGTATTCTCTGTTTTGAGGAGCCGCGATTGCGGCTCCGGCAGTTTTCTCGTCATTTATGCTTGAAAGCGAAAGCAGCGTGCCTGCGACAGCAGAGGCGGCAAGTACCGCCCACAAAACAATTGCACCTGCTCGTTTCTTGGTAGAATTACCTGACATCGCATGCTGCGGTTAACAGTACAGCAAGTTAACCAGTGCGTATGCAGTGCAAGATAGAGCACCTAATTTTGCGGCGTCAGCAGTTGCAGCATCGTCAGCGCGTGTACCGTTTCCTCGACGCTGTGGGTTCTGATAATGCTGGCGCCATTCATGGCGGCCACTGCCTCGCATATTATCGAAGGAACGAGCCGGTCGTCGCCCTTTATTCCAAGCAGGTGACCTATGAACGACTTTCTTGACACCGACACGCAGACGGGCCCAAGCGCCGCAAGCTTGCTCAGGTTGTTCAGCACTTGTATGTCACGCGTGTACCACGGCACGTCCGTCATTTTAGTAAAGAATGGGTTCTTGCCTTCTTCCCGGAAAAAGCCTATCGACGGATCTACAATTGTTTCCTTTATGCCGGCCTTTCTTGCAATGGCAAGGCTTTCCTTTAATGCCTTTACCGTGCCTGCAATCCTGCCCGTGGCAGGAGCTTTGCTGTAGGCACCGACTATCACAGGCACTCCAGCCTTTGCTGCTACCCTTGCCATCCTCCTGTCGTATTTCAGGCCCGTCACGTCGTTTATCGCGTCGGCTCCGGCCGATATCGCCGCTTCCGCGACTGCGGCGCGGGGAGTGTCCGCCGAAATTGGCAGGTCGCAGGCGCTTTTCACGGCCCTCACCGCCATCTTCATCCTCCTGATCTCCTCCTCGACAGGGATTACGGTCTCAAGGTAGGGGGCAGTGGACATTGCACCGATGTCTATGATGTGCGCACCGTCAAGCTGCATCTGCCTAGCAGCCGCT
>JBDZWB010000238.1:0-2692 GCA_040255975.1 Nitrosopumilales archaeon | reverse complement strand
AATAACAAAAATAGGTATAAATATTACAATCTAAGATATAATTTCTATAATCAACAAATGCAGATTTTAACAACAGAAGTGGAAAAAAGGGAAGAAATTGCAGGTACTGATATCCTGTGTATACACTGCAAAGTCAAGCCTGCAGAGATCTTCCAAATCAATGGCGAATACTGTCTTGAATGCTGGCAGACTATAACACATACCAACCCCTAGCTGATTCTGAAGCCGCCAAATGACACTCCAGATCCTGATGTCGTTTCTGACCTCTGATTTATTCCGAGCAGATCTATCAACTCCCGGAGATTCTTTGTCTGGAAGTAGATGGAGCCGGGTCCCGTGACTTCAGTTGCAAGGCCTTCACCTCCGAGTATAGTAGTCTTCATTCCGCCCACCTTGGTGACTCGGTATGTCGCTTGGTCGCTTAATGCTACAAGGTGGTAGTTGTCAATCATCATTTTTTCGCCGGCTGCAAGTTGTTTGTGGATGATACCACCATATGCGTTCAGGAACATGTCGCCTTGACCGGTAGCTTTGAGCATGAAAAACTCGCTTCCAAACAGACCCTTTGTAAAGCCCTGCCACTGCGTGTCAAGAAGCACACCCGGTGTTGATGCAACATATGATCCAGATTGCACAATAAAGCCGTTCTCCGGTTTGACTTCTACCCGCACAATATCGCCGATTGGAGGACCAGTAAGACCAATCGAACAATTGCCATGTGCCACATAGTCGTTGACAAAAAAGGACTCGCCGCCGAGCGCTGTCACCTTGATCTTTTTGAAAAATCCGCCTTCTCGAGTTCTGGTCTTGATTTCAATGTCGCCTTTTGTGTAAACCATCGCACCCGATTCTGCGGTTATCTTTTCGCCTGAGTTCATTTGAATCTCAAGTATTGCCATAGGCTCTTTCAAGATCTGATATTGCATAGAACTATCTAGTATAGAATTATTATAAAGATTAGTACGACTGTGGAACAAATTAATACCGTCGTGTAGTTGGTGTTTGTGATCCATCTGAAGACATTTGTCTTGTCAAAAAGTGAGACCGCAGATCTCTTGGAGAAGATAGGCTCTAAATGGCCACATGATGCAATACCGAAGATTAAGAGCATCAAGGTATACGAAGTAGAAGAAGGAAGACGTCTTTTGGTTGCCGACGAGATTGTTGCAGTACAGGTACATGATAACATTGTGCCATTTCTAGCAGGCAAACGAGAAGTGCTGCAGCGCTTCCCATCCATCACAGTCGACATGGGTGCGGTAAAATTCGTCTGTAATGGTGCTAAGGTGATGCGGCCAGGCATCACCAATTTTGACTCCTTCAAAAAGGGCGACATTGTTGTTGTCAAAGACCAGACACACGGGAAGGCACTTGCGGTCGGCATCGCGCTTGACGATAGCGAAATAGTAAAAATGATGACAAAAGGCTATGTCGTCGACAATGTGCATTATATCAGCGACAAGATATGGGAAGCTTACAAAGAGATCTAGGCGTTACGAAGAGCTATTGTTTCTTCCTTGTGTCCATTCTTTGAGACTACAAGAACGTCGATCCCGTCACCACTTGCAGAGTCGCGTTGGATAGCAGACTTTATCGCTCGGATTGCAAGCTCTTTTGCCTTTTCTTCAGTCATGTTTGGCTTGAATTCTGCGTCCATAATGCCTAGCGCCATTTCCGCGCCAGTACCAACTGCTGCATAGTCGTCTGGAAGGACAGAACCTAGAGGATCCAGAGTATAGATCTCGGGCTTGCTGTTAATTCCACCAACAATAACCTGTGTCAAGAGTGGAAAGTACCTACGCTCAAACATAATGACAGACATTAGCTTTGCAACAGAGTTTGGAGCAACCTCTCGCCTTGTTTCGAGCTTGCGGATCTTGGCTAAGGCTTCCACCTGTCTTACCAAGACCTGCATATCTGCAACCATGCCCGCGCACGCAGCACCCACATGATCGGTAACAGAAAAGGTCTTTTTGATGCTCTTGTTCACCACAAAGTTGCCAAATGATACCCTCTTTTCGGCAGCTAGGATAACGCCATTATTGTACGATATGCCGACCACTGTTGCACCAGGCATGAATTCAAACGCCATATATCTAAATCGAGGCTCCAGTTAGATTTAGTCGTTTCTATTGAATGCTAGCGTTTCAGTACACTTGTGTCGTGAATCCTTATTGCTTCAGCAACAAGCCTGTTCTGAAGTTCCAGTGCGTCCTTGCCTTCAGGATGTTTTTCTTGCGCGATAGCTTCTGCGACGATGCTGATAACGTGTCTCATCAGGAACTCGTCACCCCTTGTTGATTCTGCCTTGTATGTAGGGTTGGCTTTGTTTACAAACACAATGTTGTCAGTGGTGAAGCTATAACGAGAGTCAGTCTCGTCTTCATACGGTATGACCTTGTAACCGATCCTCTTTAGTGCAAATGTCTTTTTCAGGATCGGCTTTCTGACAGTCCTTGTCCTAATGACCGTACCATCTGCCTGCGTTTCGTCTATAGTATCGACTACTTCACCGGCAACTTCAGGAGCTTCTCCTTCATCGTAAATAATTCCCGACTCTGTGACAGTCTGCTGGCGCATTTGACCTGATTTGGCCATGCCAGAGCTTCCTGCGGCCAATGGTTTGATCTCTTCTTGCCGCGAGTGTGTATGACCTTTGTTCTTGCCCTCATCTTTGTGAATCGCCTTTACG